>CAYQUC010000067.1:0-18131 GCA_964420605.1 uncultured Thioalkalispiraceae bacterium
ATTCGGTGCAAGTGGATGTTGCTGGCACAGCTAATGCATTTGAATTAAATGCCGATTTAGAATACAGCCGTAACCAGGAACGTTATAGTTTTTTAAAGTGGGGACAAAAAGCATTTTCAAATTTCGCCGTGGTACCACCTGACACCGGCATTGTTCATCAAGTAAATTTGGAACATTTAGCGCGTGTTGTATTTGATAAAGAAAATAACGGTGTTTTACAAGCCTATCCAGATACCTTAGTCGGCACCGATTCGCATACCACCATGATTAATGGCCTAGGCGTACTCGGTTGGGGTGTTGGTGGAATTGAAGCTGAAGCCGCTATGTTAGGACAACCGGTTTCGATGCTAATCCCACAAGTAGTTGGTTTTAAATTAACAGGTAAATTACCAGAAGGAACAACTGCAACAGATTTGGTATTAACCGTAGTCGAAATTTTACGTCAACACGGTGTTGTTGGAAAATTTGTTGAATTCTTTGGAGATGGCATGGTGCATTTACCATTAGCCGATCGTGCCACAATCGCCAATATGGCTCCAGAGTATGGTGCAACCTGTGGTATATTTCCAATTGATGCCGAAACCTTAAACTACATGCGTCTCAGCGGTCGAAGTGAAGAGCAAGTAAAACTAACCGAAGAGTATGCAAAAGCACAAGGCATGTTCCACACGGAATCTACACCTCCAGCTGATTACACCAGTATTGTTGAACTAGACATTAGTACTGTAGTACCTAGTTTATCAGGCCCCAAGCGCCCTCAAGACCGTGTTGAATTACGACAATCAAAATCAATGTTTAATACTGCATTAACGAATTTAAATGCTGAACGAAACGCTAAAACGAAAATAATTAACACAACCATCAATGATCAAAATGTTGAAATGAAAGATGGTGCAGTTGTCATTGCAGCAATTACTTCTTGTACCAATACCTCTAACCCCTCCGTCATGATTGGAGCAGGATTGGTCGCACAAAAAGCCAATAAGCTAGGCCTTAAAGTTCAACCTTGGGTTAAACCATCACTCGGACCGGGCTCCAGAGTTGTCACAGAATACCTCGATCGCGCTGGCCTCAGTTCTGAACTTGATAATCTAGGTTTCAATGTTGTTGGCTATGGCTGTACTACGTGTATTGGTAACTCCGGACCGCTAAATCCTATCGTTAGTAAAGCAATAAAAGAAGGTGATCTATCCGTGACCTCAGTCCTGTCAGGAAATCGAAATTTTGAAGGTCGGGTACACGCTGAAGTTAGAATGAATTATTTAGCATCACCGCCATTAGTCGTAGCGTATGCTCTCGCAGGAACAATGGATATTGATTTGTATAACGAAGCATTAGGACAAGACACCCAAGGCAATGATGTATTTTTAAAAGATATATGGCCATCGCAACATGAAGTACAAGAAATAGTACAAAAAAATGTAACACGCGAACAATTTACTTCAAGCTATAAAAAAGTATACGAAGGCGAAACCCGCTGGAATAAACTAAGTTCACCCGAAGGTACCTTGTTTGATTGGTCCGATGAATCTACCTACATCCAATACCCACCTTATTTTACCAATATGTCCAAAACTCCAGGCACAGTAGACGATATAAAAAATGCTAGAGTATTAGCCCTGTTAGGTGATTCTGTTACAACGGATCACATTTCGCCTGCCGGTGCAATTAAAGCCGATAGCCCAGCTGGATTGTATTTAAAAAATCATGATGTTGATGTTAAAGATTTTAATTCCTATGGTTCTCGCCGTGGCAATCATGAAGTTATGATGCGCGGTACGTTCGCCAATATTCGTTTACGCAATTTACTGGCTCCTGGCACTGAAGGTGGCATTACCTGTTTTCAACCCAGTGGTGAAGAAATGAGCATTTACGACGCATCGATGAAATACCAGGCCGAAGATACCGCTCTAGTGATCCTTGCAGGTAAAGAATATGGCTCGGGTTCTTCACGCGATTGGGCTGCTAAAGGTCCTAGTTTACTTGGAATTAATGCTGTAATAGCAGAAAGCTACGAACGAATTCACCGTTCAAACTTAGTTGGAATGGGTATTGTGCCATTAGAATTTCCTAAAGGTGAGACCGCTAAATCACTGGGTTTAACTGGCAAAGAAATATTTTCAATCGAAGGTTTGGAAAATGGTGTAGCGAAAGAAGTCACCGTTACGGCCACTGATGATACTGGCAGTAAAACATTTAAAGCCAAAGTTCGTATTGATACACCACAGGAAATTGAATACATGCGTCACGGTGGTATTTTGAAATACGTACTTCGACAATTAGCAGCTTAACTGCTAAATTTAATTTACTACTGAGTTACTTAAAAAGTACTACCATCAAGGCATAGTTAGAATAAATACTAATGCTAGGATTGGCTACTCCGATTTCCAAGCCGGGATGCTAAGTTGGAACTCATTTTATAAGTATGCTTTTCAAGTGCACTGTTAGTAAGTACCCTAATGCAGAATTAATTAATATTAATACAGCTCTGGATAATTAAATAACTGAGCTACAAAAAACTCGAGTAACTATCTGTCACTGTTGAATTTCACAAGATAATATAGTTATAAATTAATTACTATTAACAAAAAGAAGATACGAATATGAAACTTGCTGAACTTACTGCTATATCCCCGGTTGATGGTCGCTATGGACCAAAAACGATGGCACTTCGTCCAATTTTTAGCGAATATGGTTTAATTAAATACCGTGTGATGATTGAAGTTCGCTGGTTACAGCATCTTTCTAAAATCTCAGACATAGCTGAGCTACCCGCCTTTAGTAAAGATGCGAGTGATTTATTAGACAGTTTAGTCGATGATTTTTCTGAAGATGATGCTTATCAAGTTAAAAATATTGAACGAACAACCAATCACGATGTAAAAGCCGTTGAATACTTACTGCGTGAAAAAATCATTAATAATAAAGAGATCCTTAAAGTAATCGAATTTTTTCATTTTGCCTTAACCTCCGAAGATATTAATAATTTAGCTTATGCACTAATGTTACGCGATGCGCGTGACTTGGTGTTACTACCGGTAATTAGTGAAGTTACCGATAATATTCGTGAGCTTGCCTATAAATATGCGGATATACCAATGCTTTCTCATACTCACGGACAACCTGCTAGCCCTACGACCGTCGGTAAAGAAATGGCCAATTTTGTATACCGATTAGATAGACAAAGAAAATGTTTAAATGAATCACCTATATTAGGAAAAGTGAATGGTGCTGTCGGTAACTACAATGCACATTTATCAGCCTACCCTGATCTAAACTGGATTCAAATTTGTGAAGACTTTGTAACAAATCTGGGCTTAAGCTGGAATCCATACACCACTCAAATTGAACCTCATGACTATATAGCAGAGTTTTTTAATACTCTCTCTCAATATAATAATATTTTGAATGACTTCAATGTCGATGTATGGACTTATATATCAATGGCCTATTTTAAACAGAAAACAATTAAAGGTGAGGTTGGATCATCTACCATGCCACACAAAGTCAATCCAATTGATTTTGAAAACTCGGAAGGCAATCTAGGCCTAGCTAACGCTATATTTAATCATCTATCAAATAAATTAACGAAATCTCGTATGCAACGTGATCTATCCGACTCTACTGTTATGCGTAATTTAGGCGTTGGACTTGGCCACTGTTTAATAGCATATCAATCAACCAAACGCGGTATCAGTAAATTAGAAGTTAACGAAGAAAAACTGTTAGCCGACTTGGATAGTAACTGGGAAATTTTAGCTGAACCAATCCAAACTGTAATGCGCCGTTATGGCATTGAGAACCCCTATGAAAAATTAAAAGATCTCACCCGTGGTCATCGACTCGATGCAAAACAAATGAAAGCCTTTGTTGATAAATTAGATATCCCTGCAGATGCAAAAAAACGTTTAAAAGAATTAACACCATCCAGTTATCTTGGGGTTGCAAGTAAATTAGCAAAAGAAATATAGCCTATTAAATACTTCTCCACTTAGTCATTCTCCCCACCTTGGAGCTACTACCGGTGGAGAAGTATTTTTACTACTATTTAGTTGTAATTAAATTTATGTTATTTCAGTGAATGTAAAATGCGTCAATTTCGATGATTATTTTAATGAAATTAGTTTCATCAGAAACTGCGTATTTGTTAAAGAACAAAATATACCCATAGAACTAGAATGGGATGGCCAAGACCACAGCGCATTCCACTACCTGACTTTCACCAATAGCAATGACATAATTGCCTACGCTAGATTATATCCCTCTGGAAAACTGGGTAGAGTCGCTGTTTTAAAAGCTTGGCGTAACCAAGGTATTGGCAGCTTAATGATATCTACTATTTGTGATGAAGCACATACACACAATTTAACAGCAATACACTTATCTTCTCAAATTTCAGCCATGCCATTTTATACACAGCTAGGATTCCAAATAACTGGTGAGATATTGCTGGAGGCCGAAATAGAACATCAAGCGATGCACACAACACTAAAATAAACACTTATATATGAAAAATATCTCTAAACTTGGTGAGAATCAGGACGTTATAACAGTCGACACTTGTACTGGACTTCGTTCACATATAATAAATATGGTTTCTCAAGCAACACAAACAATAAAAATCACATCGAGAAAAATGGATGCTCGATTAACAAATAATTCAGATTTCCTGAATGCCGTACGATCCTGTATCGTTGGCCATTCTAATTTTGACTTTAAAATTTTAATTTATCAACTAGATGAATTTTTAAGTGAAAATCATCAGATATTAGAATTGTCACGCCGATTATCGAGTCGCATAACAATCAGGGTATTAAAAAAAGAATATCACCATCATAATGATGAAGTCATATTAGTCGATGACACAGGCATTATTTATCGTGAGTTATCCGATAGATACGACAGCGTAATCGAATACAACAATAAAAGAAAAAATTTAGAATTAACTCGACAGTTTAATGAAAATTGGGAACACGGGGTGCGAGATAATAATTTATACAGATTAAATATCTAATGCGGCATTTATTATTATTTTTTTTATTATTGTTACCTAGTTACACTTTCAGTCTTGATGAATTTAAAGTAACAACAATTCAATTAAAACACCGTTTAGCAAAAAATATAGTACCCTATCTTATGCCACATTTAGCAGAAGACGGAAAAATTACCTTTCTAGAAAAATCTATTACAGTACGGTCTCGAAAAACTAATTTTGATGAAATCATTGTCATTATTGGTGATATGGATCGTTATGATTATATTCAATTAATCATCTCCATTTCAATGAATATGCAAGCTGTTAATAATAAAAATACTAGAAGTATACAAGTAGGAACAAATACTTGGACTAAGATTAATTATGGGATAACATATTCAAAACGAGTTCGCGAAACACTAGATAATGGTCAATTGGTAGAAAAAATAAAATCAATTCAAGTAACTGAAAGTTTTCAAGTTCATACCACAATTGATGACTCCAATAAAGTATTAACATTAAAGATTAGAGCATCGCAAGATAATTCTAGCGATACCGTAAATAAAGATAACTTAGAACTCAATGAACTGGAAATGGCAGAATTATCAGCTACTAGCCTGACAATAAAAGTTCAAGGAAAGATAAACCAGTGGATTAATTTAGGTAATGCAATAAACACTTTGTATCTCAACGACAATAATAGCGATAATAGTAATATTATTAAAGAACGACAACAACTCACCAGTAAAATGGGCATAAAGGTTCAATTATTACAATAATGATGAAAAATAATTTTCCTGTTAAATACTCCGTTATATGCAAAAATCCTGAAGCTCACTTATTTGAAGTTAGCTGCTCAATACGCAAACCAAACCCAGAAGGCCAAACCATTTCACTACCTAATTGGATTCCGGGTAGTTACATGATTCGAGATTTTGCTAGAAACATAACTAAAATCCGAGCTAAAAATGATTCAGGTAGTTTAAACCTGAATAAAATAAATAAAAATACCTGGTTATGCGAAAAGTCCTCATCTGAAATTATTATTCACTATAGTGTTTATGCCTTTGATCTTTCCGTCCGCTCGGCTCATCTTGACACCTCACATGCTTTTTTTAATGGTACCAGTATGTTCTTAATGGTACAGGGTAATGAAGATATGCCCTGTTCTGTCGAGCTAATTAAACCGACAAAACCACACTATAAAAATTGGCAAGTGGCAACGACACTTGCAAGCAGTTCATCTGACAATTATAACTTTGGATTATACCATGCTGCTAATTATGACGAATTAATCGATCACCCAGTTGAAATGGGAGAATTTACAGTCATTAAATTTACGCCGAAAGACATAGAACATGAAATGGTTATTACCGGTCGACACAACACCGATCAGGTATTGTTAGCAGAACAACTTACTAAAATATGCAATACGCACATCGAATTATTTGGAGAGTTTCCAAATATTAATCGTTATTTATTTTTAACCATGGTCGTCAGCAATGGCTATGGAGGCTTAGAACATCGAGCTTCAACCAGTTTAGTGTGTTCTAGAAAAGATTTAATAAATAGCAATAAATTAGAAATAACTAAAGAATACCGACAGTTTTTAGCACTGTGCAGTCATGAGTATTTTCATACATGGAATGTTAAAAGAATAAAACCCGCAGCGTATTTACCCTATAATCTTGATTCTGAAATTTACACCCAGCAACTTTGGGCATTTGAAGGCATAACATCCTATTATGATGAATTAGCCTTAGCACGTTCGGGGGTCATCACCACTGAAAGTTATCTTGAGTTACTCAGTCAAACAATTACTCGAGTATATCGACAATATGGTCGCTTAACTCAATCCGTTGCTGACTCCAGTTTCGATGCTTGGACTAAATTTTACAAACAAGATGAAAATGCACCAAATGCTATTGTAAGTTATTATACCAAAGGTACATTAATTGCATTATCACTTGATTTAACTATTCGTCACAAAACAAATAATGCGTTATCGTTAGACAATATCATGAAGTATTTATGGCTTGAATACGGCAAAAAAAATATCGGTCTTAAAGAAACAGAAATTGAAGATATAATCTCTAAATTAACCGACATTGATTTCACTTCATTTTTTAATAAATATTTATACGGAACCGAAGATCTACCTTTAAAAGAGTTATTCGAACATGTCGGTATCGATATACATTTTAGAGCGGCAGAAAGTCAAACTGATCTTGGTGGTAAACAAGTTAAACCAAACTCTATAAACACAGTCTCGTTAGGAATTCGCACTAAATCATCAAATGGTCGAACAATAATACATCAAGTTTTAAATCATAGCTGTGCTCAACTTGCAGGTTTATCTGCAGGTGATGAACTTGTTTCATTCGATGGTTTAAAAATAACGAATTCAAATTTAAATAGTCTATTATCAGAGTACCAACCAAACGACAAAGTCGAAATTTATGTTTTCCGTCGTGACGAACTACTAAAGTTTGAATTATGTCTACAAGCTCCTGAATTAGACACCTGCGTATTATCAATTAATTCTAATGTGTCCGATGAACAAAAAAAATTCAGAGCACAATGGTTACATTCCAGCTAATTTTGTGTTCTAAAATATTGTTGACTAGAGGTATTTATAATCTTTTGTTTAATATAGATTTAATTTCATTATCAAGTAAAACTATCGGATTTGTTTTCATGCTACTACCACGACTATCGGAAATGATTTTATCAAAGTCTTTTTGCTCGATACCATAATGAGATAACTTTGGTAATTCAAATAAAATAGTCCACTCATTTAATTGTCGAACTAATTCAGACAAAGAGTCCTGCATATTTAATGTATCATCTTTTGAAATAAGCCGACCAATTTGAGCGTATTTTTTTAGTGCGACATTATCTTTGTCACGTTGCATCATTGCACTAATATTGACATGAGTTGCTTCGGCTAACAAAGTACCACAAACAACGCCATGAGGAATTGGATAAAATGCACCTAAAGGTGATGCCAAACCGTGAACCGAACCAAGCCCAACTTGAGCTAAGGTAATACCAGAAATTAAAGAAGCATAAGCCATTTTATTTCGACCAGTAATGGCTTCATCAGTATCACCGCCCTGCCATGCAAAAAGGAACCCGTCAATAACCGCTTTTATGCCATCCAGGGCTAATGCGTCTGTAAAATCATTTGCTTTTATTGAAACATAAGATTCAATTAATTGAGTAAAAGCATCCATTCCATTTGCCGAAATTTGAGTAGCAGAGCAACTTTTTAATAGTTCAGAGTCAACTATCGCTATGTTGGGAACTAATGTTTCATGCCTAAACGATTTTTTATAACCACTGGGACCACGCTCACTAATGACAGCATTTTTAGTTGCCTCACTTCCTGTGCCTGCAGTTGTTGGTACAGCGATGAATGGTAATGCCGGTCCAGAATATTGAAGACCTTTTCCAACACCTTCTAGATGATCTAGTACTGAATTTCCAAAAGGTAATAAACCGGCTATAGCTTTAGCTGCATCTAAAACACTGCCGCCACCAATTCCGATCACAACATCAACAGCAAGTTGTTTATATTCAGCAACTGCTCCATCGATCAATTGAGTTGAGGGTTCATCGCTGACATGAAAAATGCTGAAATTGATATTTAATTTTTTAAGTGCAGACTGTAACTCTTGCCAGTATTGAGTATCACAAAAAGATGTTGCTCCAGTCACAATTAAAGCAGTTTTACCAAACTGAATGATGTTGTCTGGTAATTGCGTTATGGTACCTTTGCCAAATATAATTTGAGGTAGTGTCGAAATTTGAAATTGAGCTAATGTCATAATTAATTTTATTTTTTTATTGTTGTGTTACTCGTTAATTATTTCTGTTTTAAAAACGTTATATTATGTAGTAACGTTTTGTTTATTACATTTATTGTTATTTTAACACTATACTTTGACGTTATTTTTTTGACGAATGCGGACTTTATTCATTTAACTGAAGCTAACTTATTGTATTAATTGAGTTTAAATAATTGGCACGTAATCTGCAATACTTTAACTAGGCAGCTTTATGATTTCTCTCTCCTCTAGTAATACTGCCAGATTATGTAGTTTTTAAGGGCGCTAAGCTTTAGCTTAAGCGCCCTTTTTTTATAGCTCTCTATAGGCTGTATCATAAGCTGCAACTAAAAAAATTATAATACGCAGCTCAGTATAAATCGCTAGTTAACCGGTAAGTTGCAATAGTGCACGCTAAACAAGTCATTATCATCAGTCCACACATTTAAAGGTTCAAATCCTGCTTTTCGCAATAAGTCTTGAAACTCTGTAATTGAATATTTGTAAGAATTTTCGGTATGAATTGTTTCATCTTTAGAAAAGCTGATTTGGTGTTCTCCCAGTGAGACTGTTTGAGATTTGATGCTTTTTAAATGCATTTCAATCCGATTTTTTTTGTCATTATAAAAAGCTTCATGTTCAAAGCCATTTAAATCAAAATCAGCATCCAGTTCATCATTAATTCGAGTTAACAAATTTAAATTAAAGTTAGCCGTTGCACCATCGGAATCGTTATAAGCTGCAGTTAGAACCTCAGTGTCTTTTTTAAGATCAACACCAATTAATATACCACCGCCAGGTTTGACTATGTCAGCGATATTTTCTAAAAATGTAACCGCATCACTTGGTTCAAAATTACCGATACTCGAGCCTGGAAAAAATGCGACTTTATGAACATCATCTAGATTATAGGGTAATTTTATTTTATCAGTATAATCAATACAGGCCGCATGTACATCTAACCAACTGTATTCTTTAGATACATCATTTGCAATTTGAATCAAATAATCTTTAGAAATATCCATCGGCATGTAGACTGACGGTTTTAAGGTATCGAGTAACAACCTCACTTTTTGGCTACTGCCACTGCCCGGCTCTATTAACAAACAATCCGCATCGATATATTGAGAAATTTCAACCGCATTATATTGTAGTATGTCAATTTCTGTTCGAGTTGGATAATATTCAGGAGACTCGCAAATAGCATCGAATATTTTCGAACCTGCTTCATTATAAAAAAACTTTGGAGGAATTTTTTTATTTTCCTTCTGTAAACCATCTATAACCTCACCTAAAAAATCGTTAATCTTTGGATGGAAATCATAAAATTGAATATCATTTAATTCATCATTACTTTTAGTCATTTAACTCTTGCACCTAATGTAAACTTATCTAATTATCTGCAGCTAGTCGAATACCACTAAACTGCCATCTGTCGTAAGGATAAAAAAAGTTACGGTAACTACGTCGAATATGTTCCACCGGCGTAACACACGAACCTCCTTTTAACACCATTTGATTACTCATAAACTTGCCATTATATTCGCCAATAGCACCATTTTCCACTTTAAATCCAGGATAGGCCACATAAGGACTTTTTGTCCACTCCCATACATCACCGTACATTTGTTGTAATGCTTGTTGAATCCCTACAGTATTTTTTGCAGCCACTGGCTTATAATTACCTTTATCGTGTAAATTACCATTAATACTGACAGTACTTGCAGCACGCTCCCATTCATATTCTGTCGGCAAGCGTTTGTTACACCATTTTGCATAAGCATCTGCTTCATAATAACTAACATGAGAAACAGGTGCACTCATATCCAAAGCTTGTAGTCCTGACAATGTCATCTCAAACCATTGAACATCCTGCAATTTCCAATAAAGTGGCTGTTGCCAACTTTCTATTTTAAGCTTTTTCCATGCATCTGATAACCAATGCTGTGAAGACTGATATCCACCATCACTAATAAATTCTAAGTATTCAGCGTTAGTTACTAACCGAGACGCTATTTTGAATTTTGATGTGAAAAATTGGTGTTGGGGTTTTTCATTATCATAATGAAAACCGTACTCGGAAAAACCATACTCGGTTAATGACTCATCAAATGAAATCCATTTTATATCCGCAATTTTTGAGGTGTCTGATAATTTACTAGAAGATAAATGTCGGTATTGAGGTTGTAATGGATTACTGGAAAATATATGCAAGATATCGGTATACAATAATTCTTGATGTTGCTGTTCGTGATTTAATCCTAAAATGATTTTATCTATAATAGATTGTTTATTTTTAACTGTTTGAGTACCAATTAACTTATTCATATAATTATCAACATGAATTCGGTATTCAAGAATAGTGTCTAATGTTGGCCGTGAAAGCATTCCACGTTTCGCTCGAGGATGAAATGCTCCAACTTGCTCATAATATGAATTAAACAAGTATTCAAATTTAGAATTAAAAATAGGATAATTTGTAAAGTAGGGTTTTAATAAGAATGTTTCAAAAAACCAGGATGTATGTGCCAAATGCCACTTTGGTGGGCTGACATCAGGCATAGTTTGAATATTATAATCCTCAACCTCTAAAGGCTCACATATATTTAATGAATCCTGTCGAACACGATTATAATATTCAACTAAGGGCTCAGTTGACTGTGAGACAACAAAACTGGATTTAGTTGATAGCACAAATACTATCCTTTTATCAATTGTTATAACGCTATTTTATAACAATATTGTAAATAATAACAAATCAAAAATCAAAATATTGCTGCGGCGGGCAATATAATATTACTATCAACCCAATAAACTCGACATTAGCTACCTTATTATTAATAAGATAATATCAGGTACTTCTTGCTACAAAAGTTATTTGACTCCAAGAAGTGGATCTAGTTCATCATCCATATCAAGTTCAACTAAATCATCAAACCCACCAATATGTCGTTCATCAATAAAAATTTGAGGCACCGAGTCACGGCCTGATTTGCTGACCATTTCTTTGACTAGCTCATCATCGAAATCAATAAATTTTTTCTCAAACTCCACTCCTTTTTTTATTAACAACTTTTCAGCTCGTTCGCAAAATGGGCAGGTTTCGGTACAATACATAACAATATTCGGCATTAAAATTCTCCAACTCTATAATTATTTAATACAAGCACAAATCTTTTTACAATTTTTTAGTATAGGTTCTGAAATCGGTTGTAATTTTTTACGCATAACGGATCCGATAGCCGTTGAACGTGAAAATATCGGATTTACAATTCCTTCACACAAACACGATAAAAACAACACACAAAATAATGCTCCAGCTACTTCTTCGGAGTCTATAATCACCTTAGAGAACACGGTGTTTGAATTTTTGATAACCTTAATAATTTCATCACACGAAATATTTATTTCATCGATGGTATTAAAGCTAGAAATTTCAGGTTTAACCGATTCAAAATATCGGCTTATAGCATCAAGCGCCATAATAACAACGTCCTGATTTGTCGGTTTTAACATGGCCAAATTCAAAGTATTTAATAATGACTGCCCTTTCGAACTATATACTTTTAATAACATTTCAATGTAATGATCATAATTAAGATCATTGCTGGAATTATTTTTACTTAAACAGGGTTTCAATAAGTCAGTAATCGTATTATTGTCAGGATGAGCGCCAATTGGTTCGGGAAGTACATCTGGAACCGTCAACATGAAGCCTATATAATAAGCATTCTTACGTTTGGCTTTAGTCCATAAATCTATTTTTTGCTTTTCATCGATTAACGTGCCTTGAAGAACCAGTCGAATAGACTCGATCATTTCTCTAGCATCATCTTCAAATGGTAAATATTCTATTAAATATTCTGCGAGTATTGGACCCATATCACCATCAACGACGCTTTGCTTTTCTAGCATTCTGCGCGCATTTTCTGCAGTTGGCATTGACCACCAGGCGCGCCTTGCTATTTCATTAGAAATACCCGCAGCATGTACCACGGCCACAACAGCTTCGGGTTCACCTAATAACAATAATTGCTCTAGACTTTCATCTTTAGTTTGACCCATTCGAGTCCAACGACCTAAAAAAACAGGATATCCTCCCGGCGATCCAAGCACATGACTACTGATTAGTTCACGAACTTTTTTTATGTATTTATCGTCACGACAGTTTGGGTTTAATACAACTTTAGCTTCACCTTTCTCAGTTAAAGCAAACACAACCATTTTTGATTCATCGATTCGAATTGCCAACGCATTTTGATGTAACAAAATATTAAGTCGAAAATTGTCTTCGCTAGATAATTCCATGAGTTCCATATAACACTACTACTTTACATAACACAAATTAATTTAATTGAATCCGCTGTCCCCATGGAACCGGTAACTTACCTTTAACTAACCATAAAACAGGATATAAGGGTACTTCTTTTGGAAACTCACCTTCAGCATCGGTAAAATAAACAAGCAAATCTGGAGCTTGATCTAAAGTATCTACCCAATTAAAAATAGGTGTGAAACTGGTACCACCGCCGCCTTTCATTTTGTCTGGCAAGCTAAACTCTTCCCATGCTTCATATATCCATGGGCCACCATCTACTATGGCTGAATCGCACGCGTTTAAAGTAACTTGAGCACGCATTTGACCTTTGATGGCATTTATTTCAGATAAAAATTCTGACATTTCTTTGTTTGTAATCGAACCACTTATATCTAATGCTACAGTCAAATTAATTTGTGCACTCCTTAATCGAGGGAAAATTGCAGGATCGCCTCGGCGTGTCGATGGCCGTGAATAATTATAATCATCTCGTGCAACCGAAGTAACGTAACGTGCCAGTAACATTCGCCACGGTAATTGCGGCTGAAGCATAAAATCGACCAAGCGCGCCATATCGCCACCAAGCTTACCTGCTTGCATTGCCGATTGCGCTGCACCCGCAAGACGTTGCTGCCACTGAGTGGATAATTCTTCACGTTCACGATGGCTTAAAGGAGGTGGTTGAGCTGCACCGGCATCAACATCCCCAGGTTCTTGCTTTGGTCCTTTTTGCTTTTCCTGGTCATCTTTTTTAGTATCAGGTTCCGTATTACCCGTTTCGTTATCATCCTGTTGCTGCTTACCTGATCCTGAATCTTGCTCAGGCTCCTGTTTATCCGGATCGTCAGGTTCATCTGGTTCTGAATCTTGAGTATTGGATTTGCCTTGTTTGTCTTTTTTACCTTTAGACGTACCAGCATCACCACTGTTGGATTGCTCGTCCTGATCATCATCATAAATATGTTGATCATGCGGTTCCTGATCTTCATTTTCATCAATAAAAGGATAAATTTCTTCTGCCGACATCCCCTTATAACTTTCTTCTACCAGAATACCCGGCGGAGGTGTTAGATTATCGTCGAGTAGTAGAGGGTTAATTGCATAATCACAAGCTACATCCCAGGTATTTTTAATTCGATGAGCCCGTCGTGCAAAATGCGATAATGCACAATGTAGTGCTTCATGTGCTAATACAAATTGGGTTTGAGCCAAACTTAATGCATCAATATATTGTTCGTTATAATAGAATTTTTTAGCATCAGTTGCCGTACTTCGACACCAGTCGGGATCAGCTTTTACTAATGGTAAACGTAACACTAATGCACCTAAAAAAGGCTTATCAATTATTAGGCGAGTTCGCGCAGCACTTAATTTTATTTCAACATCTGAGCTGTTATCATTATTGTCTGACATATTCTCAAAATCCAAAATAAATTACATGTCGTATAACATTACGTCAGCAACAGTATTAGACCAGTCAGCAAATTGCGGCACCGAAAATAAATCTTGTCCAATTGCGCGGTGCATATCTGACACTAACATAACCCCCATTTCTTTTTGCGGAAATGACGCGGCATAATTTAAAATATTGCCGTGAACGATTTGTGCATTATCAGAATCTTTTTCACGAATGGCTCGTCCAACCAATGCAGACGCAACTGCATATTGCAGATCAATTTCTTTTGGAGTTGAAACTGACTCACCACGAATAATTGCATCGAGATCAGGTAACTGATCCAGGTTTTGAACAAAAGCATGTAGTTCGATACCCGCTGCAGGACCAACACAGGCTTGCAATGAACCCAAAAGTAACGATGGATGTTCCATAAATTTTTGTAGTGCACGGTGTGCAAATTCCCATGATCGAGGCGATGGAAAGGCTACAGGGTTATGAGCTGGATCAAACTCAAATAATTGCTCTGGACGATAACGTAAAAAAGCAATTATCCGCTCATCTATATTATTTTTATAAGCCCAGCTAACCCAATCATCAAGGTTAACGTCAACATCAAAATGAGAGAATCGATTTGCAAGTGGTGCAGGCATTGTGAATGTAACACCCCGATCACCTTGTCGATTACCCGCAGCAAAAATAGCCCAACCGTCAGGCACTTTATAATCACCTAATTTCCTATCGAGGATTAATTGATACGCAGCAGCAGAAACACTTGGTGGCGCAGATGTTATCTCATCTAAAAATAAAATTCCTTTGTTACCATGACGTTCAACATCGGGTAATAAAGACGGTATAGCCCACTCAACTCGATCGCCGTCACGAAATGGAATACCGCGTAAATCACTTGGTTCCATTTGTGATAATCGAATATCGATCACTGGCGCATCATGACGCTGGCCTATCTCAAGAATCATTTGAGACTTACCAACACCCGGAGCCCCCCATAACATTACTGGAGTATGAAAGCCTTTATCTGTACTAGAAAATTCTTGATCGAGAATGACCGCTAAATGTGCTGGGCGCATAATTATAAATACTTCCTGTTTTTATTAAACTTCTATTAATTAATAATTGAAATTAAAATCCGGCTTTGGCATACCATTTTTTTGCTTCATCAGGATCTTTATCGACACCATTACCCTGTTCGTACATCATTGCAATAGTAGTTTGTGAACCAGCCAGGCCTTGTTCAGCGGCTTTTTTGAACCAAATTAAAGCTTCTTGAGCATTTTTTTCAACACACTCACCTTCCATATACATAAAACCAAGACCGTGTTGTGCCAAAGCATGTCCTTGTTCTGCTGCTTTTCTCATCCATTTTAATGCAAACTCATCATTTTGAGCCATGCCTAGTCCATTTTGGTACATGATTGCAACTCGATGTTGCGACTCAGCATGGCCCTGTTCGGCATAGACACTTAAAAACTGCATTGCTTGAGAAAAATGTTTTGATTCAAATGCCGACATGCCACTTGCATAATCTATGTCATCTTCTACAGCCATTATATTCACCTTTATATATTAAGCACACCAATCATACCGGCTATACTAACAAGATAAGCCAGAAACTAATGTTTACATTTATTGAGAAATTATTATTTTAACCCTATAACCGCTTATTTATTATGGTTAAAATGTATTTATGTGTTCGAATAGTAGCGCGTTCTATTAGTATATCGTTATATCTCTAAAGTTAGTGGTAATAATAAAATCAATTACTTAGTGAGTACATATCCCCCTCTATAGGGATATAGAAAGCATTTTTAGGGGTCGGTAGACTTGCTGCGCAATATTAGTAAAGTGATAAGTACTTATGAAAAATTCTAACGTATTACAACAATGCATCCAAAAAGTAGCGACAGGTCCCGAATACAGTAAGGACTTGAGTTTAGATGAAGCACATCAGGCCATGACGGCAATTCTAAAAGATGATGCTGATCATGTTCAAGCGGCTGTATTTTTAATAGCCTTGCGTATGAAACGTGAAACAGATGCGGAAAACAAAGGCATCTTACAAGCCATTAATGACGTTTGTAAGGTAGTAACTGCTGATGTTGAAGAAATAATCGATATTGCTGATCCCTACGATGGTTATTCTCGAAGTGTTCCAGTATCTGCCTTTTTACCCGCATTACTCGCTGAATGTGGATTACCCGCTGTTTCCCATGGATTAGAGTCTGTAGGACCTAAATACGGTGTAACCCACCGCATGGTGCTAAGAGCCTGTGGTATTGATGTTGATTTAACACCAGATTCAGCTGCAAAGCGCATTTCCGACAGTAAAGTGGGTTGGGCCTATGTTGATCAAAAATCATCAACCCCAGCTTTACATAATTTAGTGTCATTACGACAACGAATAGTCAAGCGTCCGGTTATAACAACAGTAGAGGTTTTAACTGGACCAATTCGTGCTAAATCCAAAACACATTTATTGACCGGCTATGTACATAAAGCTTATCCACCAATTTATGCTGAATTAGCTCGATTCTCAAATTTCGATAGTGCGATTATTGTGCGCGGCGTTGAAGGTGGCATTATACCTTCGCTTAAGCAAGAAGCTAAGATTTACAGTTACCATGACAAAGGTACCGAAAGCATGGTTAATATTGACCCAAGTGACTGTCAAATTGAACAAACCACGCGCGCGGTCCCCATTCCTGCTGACATGAAAAAGACCGATCCAGCAGCCGACAGTATTGCAAATGAATACGATGTTAATGCGGTGGCTGAATATGCAGCAGAATGTGGTAAAGCAGCATTAGGCGGAAAAACTGGGCCTGCTTACGATAGTCTGGTATATTCCGCATCTATATGTTTAAAACACATTGGAAAATATTCAACGCTGGGTGACGCGGCAACATTTGTTCGCTCAGTTTTAGATTCGGGTAAGGCTTTAGAACGACTTTAAGTCACCTGAACTTGTTAAGACTTTACTTTAATTTAATTTTATAACTTGTTGTAAATAGAGGAAAAAAACATGAACCAAGAATATTATGATGCAGTAACTAAAATGGAAGAAATGAACGTTCAAGATGAGTATATTCTTGGATGGGAAGGTGGTTATTTACATAACCCTGAACGTGAAGAACAACGTGTTACTGAAGCTTATACAGCTGGTTATGAAGACGGTCATAGCAAAAGCACTGGAAACTTTGCTAAATGGGCTAAGTAGTAAAAAGTATACTTTTTACGAGTCCTTAAAATCTTTAAAGATTTTAAATCAGGCAATAAAAAAGGCAGGTTTACCTGCCTTTTTTATTGCCTGATTTAAAATAATCTACATCAAATTACTGCTTCAAATCTGCAACTATTTCAGGATAAAAATTCTTCATTGCCTTCATCAACGAATCTACTGCATCAGGTGCCTCAATATCGATTATTTGAGTCGTTATCCATTTATTTGCTCGTTCGCCCATGACATCAGTCACACAACCGCCAAAGCATCGTAACATTGGGAAGCTAGGTACACCGTCAACAAAATTGAACTCAGAATAAGACGACATTCTATCATTTAACAATTTAACAAAATCCATCTGATATTTACCCGGCCCA
>CAYQUC010000068.1:0-3732 GCA_964420605.1 uncultured Thioalkalispiraceae bacterium
AAGAATCTTGAGGTAATTAAATGGCGACCATTTCATCTGCGGGTGTTGGATCAGGTTTAGATGTTGCGAACCTGGTCGATCAACTCGTTGCTGCAGAGGGTGATCCTGTACGGACACGTCTCGACCGCAAGGAAGCGGACTTACAGGAAGGCCTCACGTCGATGGCATCGTTTCGCGGGGTATTGACTGAATTTAAATCGTCACTCGACAATCTTCGTAGTGCTGAACAATTACGTGTTATCGATGTGTTCAGTAGCGATGCTGAAGAAGATTTTTTGTCTATTAGTTCAAATAATCAAGCAACACCAACTGAATTTAATGTTGATGTTTTACAACTTGCAAAATCTCACAAATTAACCTCAACTCAATTTCAGTCAGACACTGTAGCTGTAGGCAGCGGGGCATTGACATTTCAATTTGGCAGTTATAAATCGTCGAGTAATGATTTTGTGTTGAACCCCGAAGCAACGGTTCATACTGTTACAATAGACCCACAAAACAATAATTTACGTGGCATAAGTGATGCGATTAACCGTGCCAATATCGGAGTCAAATCCATTGTTATTAACAATGGAAATAATGCACGTTTAATTTTTTCTTCTTTGGCTACTGGTGAAAACAATAACTTACGCATTACTGTAAATGACGACGACAATACTAATAATGATTTAAGCGGTCTGTCTACCTTAGCCTACGATGCTACTGTGGCGTTAGGTGCTGGTAAAAACATTCATGAAACACAAGCTGCCCAGGATTCAAGAATTAACATTGATGGAATTGTCGTTAATCAAAGCTCAAATACCATCACAGAAGTTATACGAGGAATTACCTTTGATGTGCACTCGCTCACAGAAAATAGTGTCAATGTACGACTAGAATTAAATGACGAAGCGGTCGCTGAATTTATTACTGGTTTTGTTGGCTCGTACAATGAACTGATGGCAACAGTTGATGAACTTACTGGTTATAACCCTGCTAGCCAGGTTGCTGGACCATTATCGGGTGATCCTGCAATACGTAATATTATTGAACAATTAAGACGTAATTTAAGTGTTAATTTTTCTAATGTTAATAATAAATTTATTTCTTTAGCGACCATCGGGATTGATACTGATCGAAGTGGTAAGTTAAAACTCGATGCTGAAAAACTTAATGCGGCAATAGCAACAAATTTGCCGGAAGTGATTCGCCTGTTCGCAAAAACGGGACTGACTCAAGATCCCTTGATCCAATTTGTAAACGCAACTAACCAAACAGAAACTGGTACGCACGAACTTAAAGTATCTCAGTTAGCAACTAAAGCAGTTTATCAAGGTCAGTCAGTGAAGTTACCTGATATAGTAGTTAATGAAGGAAATAATAGTTATGTTTTTAAAGTGGATGGCATTAGTACCAACGAATTAGAGTTAACTCAGAAAAAATATAATAGTATTGAGGAACTGGCAACAGAATTACAAACTCGTATTAATACAGATAGTAATATTAACGATGCAGGGATTGCTGTGAGTGTGAGTAATAATGCTGGTATGTTAGAAATCACTTCTAATAAGTTTGGTAGTGGTTCAAAAGTCGAGTTGCTAAAGGTAGATGTGAACAGTAATAGTTTAGGTTTGTTTTCAGGAGCTGGAATTGATGGAGTTGATGTAGCAGGAACAATCGCTCAAATTGAGGCTAATGGTTCAGGACAAGTGTTAACGGGTACCAAAAATGTTGAAGGGCTTGCTGTTAAAGTCTTATCGGGAGATCTTGGTAAACGTCAGAATGTTATTTTTTCGCGTGGTGTCGCTGAACAGTTGGATATGTTGCTTAGTAAAATAACCGATGTGGATGGTGTCATTTCAGCAAGAGATAAAAGTGTTGGTAATCGTCTTGAAGACATTACAAAACAACGTGAAATACTGGCTCGACGACTGGCTAAATTAGAAGAACGGTTAATGAAACAATTTACATCATTAGACTCTTCATTGAGTAGAATGCAAAAAACCAGTGAGTTTTTAACAAATCAACTCGGTGGTTTACCGGGAGCTAGAAATACAAACCGGTAAAAAAGTTTAAATAAGGCAGAGTAAGTATTAACGATTAAAGTAGTAGAAATATTAAAATGATGATTGGATTTATAATTAATATGAAAGTTGAGGTGATATCATGAATTTGGCAAAGTTTCACAATGCCGTACAACAATATAATCGAGTTGGCGTAGCTGCTGGTGTAGAAGAAGCAAGTCCACATCGATTAATACAGATGTTAATGGAAGGTGTTATAGAAAAAATTGCAATTGCAAAAGGACACATGGAACGTAATGAAACCTCCAAAAAAGGTTCTCATATAAGTTGGGCTATTTCGATTGTCGATGGTTTACGTGCTAGTTTAAATTTATCAGCTGGTGGTGAAGTGGCACAAAATTTAGACGATTTATATGACTATATAAACCGTCGTTTGGTAACTGCGAATTTAGAAAATAACCCAGA
Organism: uncultured Thioalkalispiraceae bacterium; assembly: GCA_964420605.1. Lineage (GTDB taxonomy): Bacteria > Pseudomonadota > Gammaproteobacteria > UBA6429 > Thiohalophilaceae > CAYQUC01. The sequence goes on from CAYQUC010000068.1 coordinate 2,469, forward strand.
TTTTCTTGATGAAGTAACATCATTACTAAAATCAATTAAAAGTGCTTGGGATGAACTTCCCGATGCTGATAAAATAAAAAAATAGATCATGCTAGTGGAGTCTATTGATATTTACAGTATGGCGCGGCGGGTTGTCTCTCTGTCACAACAAATGGTCAACATGGCCCATCAATCGCAGTGGCGTTCATTTGAGACAACTGAAAAAAAACGTCAAAAATTATTGACGACAATTTTTGAACACCAGTCAGTTTCAGCAATGCTGCCAAAAATAGCCAGTTTTATGCAGCAAGTATTAGATTATGATAATGAAAGCTTGCAAATTGGGAATCAGGCGCGAACTGAAATATTGCAAGAGTTATCAACAATTCGTTCTAATGTAAACAAAGTTGGTGCTTATCAACAGCTTTCAACATTAGAACCTTTAAAATAAAGAATAATATTATTGTGCTTTCAGCTACACTCACTCATATGAGTGATCAGAAAATAACAATTGATACCCGTCTAGCGCTACAGTGGCATACTGTGGACAAAATTAAAAGTGCAGCTCAAACGGATTTTAATAATGAAGCTACTGTTCAATTGCTCGAAGTTCTAGAAACGCAACAAATATCAAAAATAGCTTCTTCGACTACAAATCAATCTTCACAGACAGATATGGCACGTTTAGAGTCAAAAATTGATTTGTTGTTAATGTTTTTTAGTCGTCATTTATTAAGCCAGAATTTTAAGGATATACCTAATTATGATGTTACACTTTCTGCTGATATGATTATTATTAATACATCCGAGCTAGTAACTTTAAATGAAATGGTTGAGCTTAATGTGTTTTTTAATCAAAATTGTCCTGAGCCACTGCTGTTATCTGGTAAGTTTGTCGAATCAAAATTAGCGAGTACTTTAAAAGTTGATTTTCATGAGCTTGGCATAAAAACTCAAACGTATATCGAAAAATATATTTTTCGATTACATCGAAATGAAGTAGCGCGGATTAAATCGTTATAATTTTAGTTTGAATTGTTCAGCTTTAAACAATATATCGATTATTGTATTTATATTTTCATTACAACAAGATCGAGTGTCTAGATTCACGCCAAAATTATGCTGGAATGACGGGGCATTATTGTTATACCTAAATAATCATCATTTCACTTAAGAACAGAGTAAAGATATTAATTTCACAGTTATAATTTAACTCATCGTCATTCCCTCATGATTTTGACGGAAATCCAGCCTGTTCGATCTTTAATTAAATAGTAATTAAATA
>CAYQUC010000068.1:3832-17614 GCA_964420605.1 uncultured Thioalkalispiraceae bacterium
TAATTAAATAGTAATTAAATAAATTTATTACACTTATAGTATATTTAATCTAGTTGAGTCATGCATATACGTTGAATTACCATTAATTAACGACACGTATTCTATGCAACAAACCCCGACAGTTTTTTGACAAGTTGCTTAAAGCAGCTAATATTGTGATGTAAGTATCTATAATTATAATAATTTATGTTAAAGGCCTAGTGTATGACATCAGCAATATTAGTTATTGATCAAAATAAAGAAACTCGCAATGAAATAGCAGGATTATTACGATTTATAGATTACAGTACTGTAATCGAAATAAGCGAATTGGGAGAGTTTAATGACGCTAAGTGTAAAGATGATATAGATATTATTATTTTTGGACAGCTAGATGATACCTCTCAATCTATTGATGAAATAGCAAAGATCCGTCTGCATTTTGGTGGCGCACCGGTATTATTACTAAATAAAATTAATAATAGTAAAGGTGTTGCAAAAGAACTAGTTCCAAAAATTGTTGGAACCATTGATATACCGTTTAAATATAAACAGGTACTTCATGCACTGCATTTAGCTGAGGTGAGTAGTCATTCTCAAGACGGGAATACTTTAAACCGAAAACCTGAATTGTTTCGTAGTTTAGTAGGAAATAGTCGATCGATTCAACTGGTACGTAAATTAATAGAGCAAGTTGCAGATTCAGAAGCTAATGTTCTAATACTTGGTGAATCTGGAACTGGTAAAGAAGTAGTTGCACGCAACTTACATTATTATTCGTCACGAAAAGAAGGACCATTTGTACCAGTGAATTGTGGTGCAATACCCGGTGATTTGCTTGAAAGTGAATTATTCGGACATGAAAAAGGTGCTTTTACTGGAGCTATTAGTGCCCGTCAGGGACGCTTCGAGCTGGCAAATGGCGGAACATTATTTTTAGATGAAATAGGTGATATGCCCCTGGCAATGCAAGTTAAGTTATTAAGGGTCATCCAAGAAAGAACCTTTGAGCGTGTTGGAAGTAATAAAAGTATAAAATCAGATATTAGAATTATAGCAGCAACCCATCGTAATTTAGAAATTGAAATTACCGATGGTCGGTTTCGGGAAGACTTGTATTATCGTTTAAATGTTTTTCCAATTGAAATGCCCCCGTTAAAAAAACGCGTAGAAGATATCCCATTATTAATCAATGAATTAATTACACGGTTAGAACACGAACAACGCGGTTCGACGAGGTTAACTCCTGCAGCTATAGGAGCATTGTGTCAACATCATTGGCCCGGTAATGTTCGAGAATTATCAAATTTAATGGAGCGATTGGTTATTATGTATCCCTATGGGGTGGTCAATACACGAGACTTACCAGAAAAATTTCGAAGTGCTCATGATAAAATGGAACATCACGAAACAGAAATAGATATTATTGAACGTACCGCAATGCCAATTTCAGTTGACAACGTACCTCAATTATCCGGTGGGGGGATTGACTTAAAGGAACACTTAGCTGAACTTGAATTTAACCTTATAAAGCAAGCATTGGATGAGTCAGATGGTATCGTGGCACATGCTGCTAAGTTATTACACATGCGTCGTACCACTCTAGTTGAAAAAATGCGTAAATACGGTTTACAACGTAGTGAACAAGCGACGAGTATTTGACACTAAATCAAAAATCCTGTGTTTTTACGCATTAAGCTATTGAATTATTTGTAATTATAATTTCGGCACAGTATTTGCTCTTAAATAATTAGCACGCTAAATATTTTTATTTAGTGTCTAAATATTTGGAGTAATAACACATGCCGGAACCTGTGCCTCAACAAGACGTTAAAGGACATAAGAATTTAGAACAAGCTTTTAGCACGTTTAATAGCTTGTCAGTTCAACTCGCTGAATCCTATCGTGAACTCGAACATCGAGTTGCAGAATTAAATTCTGAATTACATGAAACTCAAACGGATTACATCAAAGAGCTTAAAGCCAAAGAGACAATAGCAAATCGTCTCGAATCATTATTAAGTGTCTTACCAGGTGGTGTAGTTGTTTTAGACGGTCATGGTTTGATTCAAGATTTTAATCGCGCTGCGCTTGATTTATTAGGAAAACCACTCGATCATCAACCATGGTATGAAATTATTCAACGCGCTTTTTCACCACGTCATGATGATGGTCATGAAGTATCTTTGGTTGATGGCCGTCGAGTTACAATTTCTACTTGTCCGCTAGAGTCTGAGCCCGGACAAATTTTATTATTGACCGAAGTTACCGAAATGCGTTCTTTGCAAGATAAATTAAACCAACATCAAAGACTTGCTGCAATGGGTGAAATGGCCGCGTCACTCGCGCATCAAGTTAGAACACCATTATCTTCGGCATTATTATATGCATCATCCTTAAAGCGTGAAAAACTATCGGCTACTGATCGAAAAAATTTTAGTGAAAAAGTTGTGGCTAAACTTGGTCAATTAGAACTCTTGGTTAATGATATGTTGATGTATTCAAAAAGTGGTACGGTTAGCGAAGAAGATATCTCGATTAACTCGTTATGCGAAGATTTGGAACACTATGCTGAAGCACAACTTGCTGCGAGTTACACCCGTTTAATTATCCGTAATAATTTACATAACAGCTTTATATTCGGTAACCGAAAAATGTTGGTGAGTGCTTTAAATAATTTAATTACTAATGCAATACAAGCAATGGGGTCTGGTGGTGAAATTATAATTGAGACTACCAAACAAGCAGGTATGTTGTTTATAGCAATTATTGATAATGGTCCTGGTATGAGTCAGAAAGTAAAAAATCAAATTTTTAAACCTTTTTACACCACTAAAACCGATGGTACGGGCTTAGGTCTTGCTGTTGTGACAGCGATTGCAAATGCTCATGGTGGTAATATTAATGTTCAATCACAACCGGGTCATGGTAGTTGTTTTATCGTTGAGTTACCTGCTAAAGGTCTGCGTGACGGAGAACCTGAAACGACTAATGTGAGTAAAAAATATCGATCTACTGAAAATAGATTTATCTCAGTCGGTTATTAAATTAATGAAGTAGTTTAATCGAGGTAGATATGACTAGTAATTCTATCATGGTAGTTGAAGATGATAATGATTTAAGTGAAGCTTTATGTGACACACTTAAATCAGCAGGGTACGAAGTAACTTATGCACAAGATGGCGAAGATGCATTGAAATTACTACAACAAAAAATAGTAGATTTGGTAGTGAGTGATGTTCACATGAAAAGAATGGACGGTCATACATTATTGACCGAGGTTCAAAAAGAGTACCCTCAACTTCCTGTAATGTTAATGACTGCGTATGGTACCATTCAAAAAGCCGTCGAAGCAATGCAGATGGGGGCCGTGGATTACTTAGTTAAGCCATTTGAAGCTGAAGTTTTAGTCAATATGGTTGGCCAATACATTGACTCAAACAAATTCGCTGAATGCGATATGATAGTTGAATCAAATGTAATGAAAAAGCTAACTTGCACAGCGCGTAAGGTGGCGAAGGGAGTGGTTCCTATTTTAATAACGGGCGATAGCGGTACGGGTAAAGAAGTTTTGGCTCGATTTATTCATAATAATTCAGAACGAAAAGATGCACCATTTGTTGCAATTAATTGTGCAGCGATACCAGAAAATATGTTGGAAGCAACCTTGTTTGGGTATGAGAAAGGTGCATTTACTGGTGCGTATAAAGCCTGTCCAGGAAAGTTTGAACAAGCCCAAGGTGGAACATTTTTATTAGATGAAATATCTGAAATGGATTTAGCTTTGCAAGCAAAGTTGTTACGTGTATTGCAAGAGCATGAAGTGGAACGTTTAGGTGGAACCAAAACAATAGAACTTGATGTACGAATTCTGTCGACTTCAAATAGAGATATGAAAGCAGAAGTTAAATCTGGACGATTTCGTGAAGATTTATTCTATAGGTTAAATGTATTCCCATTGGTTATAGAAAATTTATCTGAGCGAACTGAAGATATACTGCCTATTTGCAATAAATTAATTCATAAGCATACCAATAATCAGAACAATATTGTACCTCAAATGACAAGTGATGCTGTTGCAAAAATAAAAAATCACAATTGGCCTGGAAATATCCGAGAGTTAGAAAATGTTGTGCAACGAGCATTATTACTGTGTTCCTCCAATATAATTACCGCCGAACATATCTTGATTGAGGTTGACGAACATCAGAAAGTGAACGTATCCCCAATAAAACCATATGCTGCTACATCAACAGAAATCGATACATCACCGAAAACACCATCAGCATCATTAGGTGATAATTTAAAAAATAGAGAGTTTGATATTATCCTCGATACGTTAAAAGAATTAAACGGTAGTCGAAAGAAGACAGCCGAACGTCTCGGGATAAGCGAAAGAACATTACGCTATAAATTAGCCAAAATAAGAGATAAGGGCATTAGAATTACGGGCGATAGTGCATTTTAACTGAATTATAAAAGTGAGGTATATGTGAATACAATTACACCAGATATGTTATTAGCCCAAATGCGACTGATGTCATCAAAGGCGCAGGGGCTTAATGAACAAAACGCAGAACTAAATGCAAAACCAAATGATGTGGGTTTTTCTGATTTATTAAAACAGTCAATAAACGAAGTTAATACTCAACAGTCTGAAGCTAAATCACTCGCAACGTCATTTGAGCGCGGTGATAAAAATATTGAGTTATCTGAAGTCATGATTTCAATGCAAAAAGCCAACGTGTCATTTCAAGCAATGTTACACGTCAGAAATAAATTGGTTAGTGCATATCAAGATATCATGAATATGCAAGTATGATTTAATTATTTAGGTTCTATAAATTTATGGATTTAGTTAAAGTAGAAACAGCAAATAGATCGTTTGTGGCTATGTCTGGCTTACCTATTGTGAAGCAAGCTGGTTTATTGATTGGTTTGGCTGCTAGTATAGCACTGGGTATTTATGCTGTATTGTGGTCACAACAAGGTGGTTTTGTACCAATAGCTTCCAATCTAGGTGCGCGTGAGAATGCTAAGCTGGTATCAATATTACAAACAGCATCGATAGAATATAAAATTGATCAACAAAATGGTAATGTGTTGGTTAATTCGTCTGATATCCAAAATGCAAAATTAAAAATGGCGGCAGAGGGTATATCCAGTAGTGATAATATTGGTTACGAATTACTTGAAAAAGAACAAGGAATTACAACCAGTCAATTTATGGAGAATGTACGTTATCAACGTGCAATTCAAGGTGAATTAAGTCGAACAATTTCGTCAATGATGTCGATTAAATCTGCTCGAGTCCATTTAGCCATTCCAAAACAAACGCCATTTATTAGGAGCAAGCGTAAATCAAGTGCTTCTGTATTTGTGGACTTGTATCCCGGTAGAAATTTATTAGATGAACAGGTGTCTTCAATAGTTAGTTTGGTTGCCATGAGTATACCAAATTTGAAAGTTGAAAATGTTGCTGTTATCGATAATAAGGGACGTTTGCTATCATCAAACAATAAAGAAACTGGAGTGGAACTAAGTAATACTCAGTTAAAATATACTCGTCAATTAGAAAAAGATTTTGAGAGTAGAATAGAAAATATATTGATTCCAATTATTGGCTTGGGTAAAATTAAGGCTCAAGTAGTTGCTGATGTTGATTTTGATCAAATTGAAAAGACCCGTGAAGAATTTGATGCTGATCAACCATCCGTTCGCAGTGAACGTAAAGTAGAAGAACAATCTACAGGCAATGCTCTTCCAATTGGAATTCCAGGTGCTCTGAGTAATCAACCACCAGGTACTACTATAAAAAATGCTAAATCAACAAGCAGTTCTAAAGGTCCAAGTCGTAATAGCCGACAATCCACACTTAATTATGAACTTAATAAAACCATAAGCCATACCCGATATTCGGTCGCAAAAATTAGACGTTTAACCGTTGCGGTTGTTGTTGATAATAAATTGGAGTTAATAGAACAAATACCAAAAGCACAGCCAGAACTCAAAGACGGTGAAGAAGCGAAACCACCACCACCGCTTAAAAAGGTACTAACCTCCGTGGCTCGTTCAGATCAAGAGATTTCAAGTTACACAACACTCGTTAAAGATGCCATTGGTTTTAATGCTTTACGCGGTGATCGAGTTAATATAATTAATGCCTCATTTGTTAAACCAGATAAAATTGAAGCTCTACCAGAGATACCGATTTGGAAACAAGAATGGGTGCTTAATATTGCAAAACAAGCGCTTGGTGTGCTATTTGTATTGTATTTAGTATTTGGACTATTACGCCCCATTATGCGTAAATTGGCTACACATCAAGATACTGTTGCACCAGAAGCATTACCTGAACCAGAGGAATTAAGCGAAGATCAAATTACATTGAGTGATGAGTCGGAGAAACAACAAAAAATGCTAGAATCTCATGAAGAAAATTTATCAGTTGCTAAATCAATGGTCGCTCAAGATCCAAAGTTGGTAGCACAAGTTGTTAAAAATTGGGTTGCGAACGAATAATGAATCTAACCAAAATAAAGTTTAAAAGGTTGTAATTGTGACAGATAAGCCAAATGAATTTAGCGGCATAGAACGCTCGGCTATTTTATTAATGTCGCTAGGGGAAGAAGAAGCAGCAGAAGTATTAAAACATATGTCTCCTAAAGAAGTTCAAAAATTAGGGGAGGCGATGACAACCTTAAAAAACATCGAAAAAGAAGATGTTTCGGGTGCACTCGAAAAATTTTGCAATGATTTAGGATCCCAAACGTCATTGGGAATTGGCAGTGAGGATTATTTAAAGAAAGTATTGATCGGTGCATTAGGTGAAGATAAGGCCAATAATGTTATTGATAGAATATTGTTGGGCCGTCATTCAAAAGGACTCGAGGCCTTAAAATGGATGGACCCTCGTGCAGTTGCCGAAATCATTCGATTGGAGCATCCTCAAATTATTTCAATTGTATTGTCATATCTTGATAGCGATCAGGCTGCAGAAGTTTTGTCTGCATTACCTGAGCGTACTAGACCCGATATTTTAATGCGAATTGCGTCACTCGATGGCATTCAACCAAATGCCATACATGAACTTGACGATATATTGGAAAAACAATTTTCAGGTAACACTGACAATGTTAAATCAGCAGGTGTTGGTGGACTAAAAACGGCAGCGAATATTCTTAATTTTATGGATAGCTCGGATGAAGGAGCTATTATGGATCAAGTTCGAGAAACAGATGGGGAGTTAGGAGAAAGTATTGAAGAACTTATGTTTGTTTTTGAAAATTTAGTCGAAGTGGATGACCGTGGTATTCAATCATTATTACGTGAAATTTCATCAGAAAATTTAGTACTGGCTTTAAAAGGATCTGATGGTGGCGTTAAAGAAAAAATTCTTAAGAATATGTCTAAACGTGCAGCTGAAATGTTAGTTGATGATTTAGAAACCAAAGGACCCGTTAAACTCAGTGAGGTTGAAATCGCTCAAAAAGAAATATTAGCAATTGCACGACGTATGTCCGAATCTGGTGAAATTTCATTAGGTGGTGGTGGAGCAGAAGAATATGTCTGATAACATAATTAGAGACAAGAGCATTGAGTCAAAACGTTATTCTCTTGATAATTTATCAAGTTCTGAAAAAGTCAGTACGCTAACGGCATTTGATTCACCGATTAAACAAGTAACCGTTGCAGAAGTAACGGATATTGCTGAACAAGCACGCAAAGAAGGATATGAGCAAGGTTTTAATGAGGGCCAGAAAGATGGATTACTTGCTGGTCAGGCTGATGTTAATGCTAAAGTGCGAAAGTTTTCTGCTTTGATTCATGCATTGAATAAGCCTTTAGAATTAATCGATGACGAAGTTATTGAACAATTAGTACAACTATCGATAACTGTTTCTCGACAAATTATACGCCGTGAGCTGAAAATAGATCCCGGTCAAGTCATGGCAGTAGTGAGAGAATCGATGTCAATTTTACCCGCATCTGCACGGGATATAAAAATTTACCTGCATCCAGAAGATGCTCGGTTGGTACGTGAGATTTTGTCAGTTGATGAAGATACTGATCGTCCTTGGACTATCGTAGACGATGCAGTTTTAACGCATGGTAGTTGTAGAATTAAGTCAGAAAATTCATTTATTGATGCGAGTGTTGAACAACGTCTTAACCAAGTGATCTCGGATTTGCTTGGGGATGAACGTGCGAGTGAAGCTGATGATGTCACTGATACGGATTAAAAACGCGAGCCTTTTGACACAATTATGACTGATACTGATATTGATTCGGGAGAACAGGCTTTACTTAAAAAGCACTATTCTTTAACGTGGAGTTCTAAGTTATCTGAAATGAATCAACGGGTTGAGTCTTCTACTAGGTTAATCGTTGAAGGAAAATTGACCCGAATGGTGGGGTTAACCTTAGAAGCTGTAGGTGTACATGCCGCACTTGGTGCACGTTGTATTGTAAAAAGCCCAGATAAAGAAGCAATAGAAGTTGAGGTAGTTGGTTTTTCTGGCGATAAACTTTACCTTATGCCAACGGGGGATATACGTGGCATCGGACCTAATGCGCGTGTGATACCGACTGGCAGCGTATATGAAGCGGCTGTTGGTGATGAATTGTTGGGTAGGGTGCTTGATGGTGAAGGTAAACCGCTCGATGGTCTAAAATCACCACGAACATCGCATCGCTTACCATTAACGGGCAAACACATTAACCCATTATCACGCGCCCCCATTCGTACTCCATTAGATGTGGGAGTGCGTTCGATTAATTCCTTATTAACCGTAGGGCGTGGCCAACGCATGGGATTGTTTGCTGGCAGTGGTGTTGGTAAAAGTATTTTATTAGGCATGATGACTCATTTCACCACGGCTGATGTGATTGTGGTTGGTTTAATTGGTGAACGTGGTCGAGAGGTTAAAGAATTTGTTGATAATATTTTAGGCAAAGAAGGCTTAAAGCGTTCAGTCGTTATTGCAGTTCCAGCTGATTATACTCCTGTCATGCGATTACACGGTGCTTATCTTGCGACCAGTGTCGCAGAGTATTTTCGAGATCAAGGTAAACAAGTGCTATTATTAATGGATTCATTAACACGCTTTGCCCAGGCACAGCGTGAAATAGCCTTGGCTGTTGGTGAACCACCTGCTACTAAAGGGTATCCGCCATCAGTGTTTGCGCGTCTACCACAATTGGTTGAGCGTGCAGGTAATGGTGATGTTGGTGGCGGTTCTATTACTGCATTTTATACCGTTTTAACCGAAGGTGATGATAATCAGGATCCTATAGCTGATGCTGCTCGTGCGATATTAGATGGTCATATCGTGTTATCACGTCGACTAGCCGAGAGTGGGCACTTTCCTGCAATCGATGTAGAAGCATCAATTAGTAGAACTATGAATGAAATTGTATCATCCGATCAAATTTCAATGGTCCGTACCATACGCCATTATTATTCTGTTTATCAACAGAATAAAGATTTAATCAGTGTTGGTGCTTATAGCATGGGCAGTGATCCAGAAATTGATCGAGCGATAAAAATTCATCCTTATATTATGCAATTTTTAGAACAAGACATGAAACATGCGGTTAGCTGGTCTGAAAGTTACCAAGATTTATGTGATTTAGTTAATACTGATAATAGTCATAGCCAAGGTTTACAAAATTCTGATACAGACGAACCAATTTAACTGCATTTTATATTTAAATAAGGAATTTTTTTGAAAAAATCTAAACGTTTTATACCGTTAGCACGGATTGCTGCAAATAAAGAGTTAGCTTCAGCTAAAGAACTAGGGATGGCGAATAATAATTTAACACTACAAAAAAATAAACTAACTGATTTAATTCAGTATCGAGAAGAATACGTAAAATCTTTTAAACAGCAAGGTCAACACGGAATGGATGGGGCACAGTTGCACACATATCAAAATTTCTTAGAAAATATTGATAATGCTCTAAAACAACAGCACGCGATTATTAAAGCGGCCAAACAGTCGTGTGAACAACAGCAAAATAGTTGGCGTTTACGTCATACAAAAACTAAAATTATGGATAATGTTATTAATAAATTTAAAAAAGACGAATTACTTGAAGATAATAAGCAAGAACAAAAAGATAGTGATGAACGAAATTCTCGTTCACACCAGACTAGTCGTGATAAATAACACTTAACGATAGATAATATTTGCTATCTTAATATTAAAAATGAGGTAGAATATTCATACAAAAGTATCGATGGAGATATAATTTAAGGTATGAATAGAAGTAAGGGTGTTTTTTTTTCAAAGGTATTAAATCAATTTACCATTTTAGTTTTTATGGCTTTGGCCAGTGTCTTTATAGCATTTATAAATACCTACCTTGATTTTATACTTGATTCCGCAGCACTATTCTTCTCATATTGGCATGTGTATCTTGTTAATTTCTTTTTCAGTCTGTTTTCACTGCTAATAATTAGTCGGTATATTAATTCATTATATTACCTTCCTAGCTGGGCTGTTCCTGGTTTTGTAGCTCGAAGTCAATTCAAATTTATCTATAATAAAATCATTAATGTTGCGATGATTTTATCCTGTATGTTTGCAGTTAAATATTTGTTAATTATTTCAACGGATTTATATTATGCGAACATTATAATAACGTTAGTTCTTAGTGTTTTGCTTATATCGACTGGGCCATTTTTTTTACTATTGTTATTTTTGATTTTTTATAAAATATTTACAGTTGTTAGACATTATAAAAATAGTTTTCAAGCTTTATTTGGGACGGGTTTAGTATTATTTTCTGCTGCAAATAACCATTGTTCTGAACTTGATAACAATTATTGGTATTTGTCGGATAATTCTGTCGAATCAGATCATTACGAAATTATTAAAATACACTCGGGCATTATTAATCATGAATTATTATACGATAATATCAATAAAACTTATCTGGTTCAAAGCGGGTATGCAATCGCTAATGATTATTTGAAAATTAATGAGCTGGGTTATGTTATTGATACTTTTTCTTTTGATTCTAGGTTGAATATATCCGGTTTATTTTTTGATGAATACGGTGTAGTGGATTGGGCTATTACAGGTAAAAAAATATTACAGAAGTTTTCACGTATTATCAATGCAGACGAGATTACTGATGATGAGTTTAAGGGGTATTTGAGTCGAGCTAAACAAATGGATTTTTCAAAAAATTATGACAATGAAATATTACGCTGTTATTTATATATTGATAATAAATGGGTGGTGTTAGAATCAAAAAACCGTTTTAACGATTTTGAACAAGATTACGATGAAGATTATTTTCAATTAACATCAAAAGTTTATTTAAAAAATATAAATACGAATAGACGTTTACAGTCCTTAGAAAATAAAATAAGGCCGTTTCAAAAATGGAAAGATCAAAGTAATAAAATCGTTATCAACAGATTTTTAAAACAAGGGTATAAACGGGCTCGACTTTACGATATTAATAGTACGGATTGGGAAGGTAATTATGGTATTGGTTATTTTGATGTGCGTCATCAAGGTGAAGACTTGCATTTTAAAGCGTTTACTACGCAAGGTAGTAGTGTTAATTATAATCCAGGATTAAGTTTGTATGCTGCTCCAGTAAAGCAACAAAAGACCGAAGAAACTCAGTTGTTAGTATTAGAACCTCATCGTAGAAAACGTAAAGTTGAAGAAATTGGATTGTATGCGATCCGTAAAAAAATTAACACTAGTTCAGATTCTATCGATAAATTTGAACAGCAGGGCATATCTTTTGGGCAATATTTATTTTTGAAATCTAAATTTAATGTGGCAGTGTTATTTGAGGGGTTTAATAGCTCGTCTGAAAACAAAATTAAAATACACAATATTGTATTTAAAGATGGTTCGGAAGAGTTTATTAATACTACAATAGATAATCAATTGAAAGCTAAGTATCGATTAATGCCAGAAAAACTTCGGTTTGAGTGGTTAGACGTTAAAACTGATAAAAAACAATTTTACCTTAACTTAAACGGCACTATATATAATTGGAAATATCCAAATAAGGGCATTGATATTGATTTTACTTTTAGTAATACAGAACTTCTGGAGGTATTTCAAAATTTATTAGAGAGTAGTGATGGTGTTTCGGATCTAAGTCAGAAACTGATTTTTAAAATAGAGTTGACTGCTGTTGATGGTAATCATGCTTATATATCTTTGTACATCACTACTGAATTTCGCTCGATAAAATTAAAAAATGTATCTATACGCCGGTTAAATAAGTTTGATGATGTTAATAAAAAACAAGCAGTTCAATTTTTTGAGTCAACTAAAATAAAATCTTTATTTGAATCAGCAATGAGTGATGTGGTGGATAGCGAAACTGTACATGAGTTTATAAGTCAAACAGCTGTAATAGCAAGAAGTAGTAATTATATTGATGAATATAGTTTTCAATTGGCTGATTACACTACCAAACTAATGATCCATTTAAGTGAAAAAAGACAAGCTAAATTAGCGGTTTCAATTTTGAATAATTACATGAATGCTTTGTTACCTGAAACTGGTCGAGATAATAAAACCGATGATGTGGCAAGTAATGGAATTGTATTTTGTATTACTGAAAATGATGCAGTTCTTTGTAAAAAAATATTCGATATTTTATTACCTGATTTAAAGTTAGAGAGCATTAAGAATGAAGTGTTGTTATTTAACTTAGCTTGTTATTACTCATTAAATCATCAAAAGAAAGAAATGTTACGTTCTATTAAACAGGCTCTACTACGCGGTAAAAAAGCCAGTCAATTTAAGACTGATACGGATTTTAAGTTGTACTGGAATGATCTGGACTTTGTGTCCATTGTTAATAGTGAAGAAAATGTTGATCGTAACGATGTTGAGCTTAAAAAATGAAATTTGGCATAGTGATTGCGATGTAAATGACATTCTTTCTGAATGGTTTTAATTTTATTTTGGCATAGGTATTGCACTATCTCTATTACAAACAAAAACCACAGAATTTTTGGAGAGAGAAATGACTGTGCAAACACTACCAACGCATAACAGCGGGCCTGACGGTTCGAGTAAGTTATTGATTAATAATGGCAATAGCACTGATAATACCGAATCTACTAATGATGGCATGAGCTTTAATGCCACTATGAATCAAACTGTATCTGACTCTACTATTGATGAGAAAAAATACCTATTACCTGATGGGCAAACATTAACGGCAGAGCAATTACTTGAAATGTTGCAAAGCGGCAAAACTTTGCCTGGTCTTAATTTACCATCTGTAACTGAATTACAACAATTAAAATTCAAGTCTGGTTTAGAACCTCAAATGAGGTTAGCGCAGTTTGATGCTCGATTTGACACAAAGAATTTGCACTTGGAACCCTCAAGATTTGTAATGAATGATAAGTTTTCGATTGCGCAACAAACTTTGAATGCTCAGTATAATCAAAATCAATTCCTAAAATCTGGCGGCACTATTCCTGAGCAGTTTTTAGCGACGTTTAATTCAGTTAATGCGGTTTCTCAACAATCACCAGAAGTAGCTGCTACAGGTTTCACTACAGCTTATGGTTATCAATTAACAAATGGAATTGACGGTGTGACAACCACGGCATCAAATTCCATGAATATTACAACACCGGTTCAACATCCTCAGTGGAATCAATCTCTTGGCCAAAGCGTACAGTGGATGGTTAATCAAAACTTACAGCAAGCTGAAATCAAATTAAACCCACCCGATTTTGGAATGCTTGATATAAAAGTAAGTATTACTAATGATCAGGCAACGATTCACTTTTCTGCA
>CAYQUC010000069.1:0-17090 GCA_964420605.1 uncultured Thioalkalispiraceae bacterium
ATAGGGGAACATTTCTTCATTGATAACGCGTGACCCGCGCGGTTCCCGGGTAGGTCGCTTGAGATTTGCGGTGACGCAAGTCCTAGATGAATGACTATCCACGACAGAACCCGGCTTATCGGCCGACTCAACTTTTAATGCCTGCAAATTATTTGTCATAATATTTTTTTAAGTAAAATTGTCTATTTTTCATACATCACACCTGAAACTCTACTTTAGCTTCCCTTTTTAAGATATTGTTTTATATCATTTTTTCAAATTTTAATTTTTTAAATTTTAACCTAATTTCGTCAAATATCGCTGCTAAGTTATTGTGATGTAAGGCTTATTTTACATATTAGTGGGGGGTTTAGCTTGACACTAACTAGTTAGAGTACCTATAGTGTTCATATGTGGGAAATTGTGGGGATTTGGGGATCGTATTGATTCTTTTAAAGCCTCATTAATTGGGGTACTTCAAGTGTTTCGTGGTGTTAATACACTCAATTTAGATGCAAAGGGTCGGATGGCGATGCCTAGTCGTTATCGTGACGAACTGTCAGAGAAATCTGATGGCAAGTTGATCGTGACGGTTGATCGTGATCACTGCTTATTGCTCTATCCATTACCCGAATGGGAAGAAATTGAACGTAAATTAGTTCGATTACCCAGTCTTAATAAGCAAGCTCGTCGTATGCAACGTCTTTTAATAGGGCACGCAACGGATTGTGATCTTGATAATAACGGTCGTCTGTTATTGCCGCCGCCATTACGTGAATTCGCCGAATTAGATAAACGAATTGTATTAATCGGGCAAGGAAACAAATTTGAAATTTGGGATGAAGATCGTTGGAACGCAAAACGTGATGACTGGTTAAAAGAATCAGACGATGACGATTTAGACTTACCCGAAGAATTGGAATCATTATCACTGTAAAAATGAAAGACGAGAATAATCAACACTACTCAGTATTATTGGAAGAAAGTATGAACGCACTCAATATTCAAACAAATGGATATTATATTGACGGTACTTTTGGTCGAGGTGGACATGCCTCTGCAATTTTAGATAGGTTAAGTCCGCAAGCCCATTTTCTAGCGATAGACAAAGATCCTGACGCTATTAAATATGCAGAAAATAGTTATCAAAATGATTCACGAATTAAAATTCAGCATGGCTCATTTAAAGAATTAAAACAGTATGTAGCGGAGTTAGACTGGATTGGAAAAATTGATGGTGTATTACTTGATTTAGGTGTTTCTTCACCTCAACTCGATAATGCTGAGCGTGGTTTTAGTTTTAAGTCTGATGGTTTACTTGATATGCGAATGGACACTAGCAAAGGTATGAGTGCCGCTGAGTGGGTAGCTATCGCATCAGAGCAAGAAATTGCAAAAGTGTTAAAAGATTTTGGGGAAGAACGTTTTGCTAAACGAATTGCTCGCGCGATCGTAGCACAACGTGCAATAACAGCAATTACAACCACATTGCAATTATCAAAAATTGTTGCTGAAGCAAACCCAAAATGGGAAAAAGGAAAAGATCCCGCTACTCGAAGTTTTCAAGCTATAAGAATTTTTATTAACAATGAGTTAGGTGATTTAGAAATTATTTTAGATAATATTTTAGAAATATTAGCTCCAAAAGGACGATTAGTAATTATTAGTTTCCATTCATTAGAGGATAGAATAGTTAAACGATTTTTTAAAAAGCAAGCAAAGGGTGATGATTTTCCTAAAGGATTACCGGTTACGACTAGCCAGTTAAATCCACATGTAAAAATTATCGGAAAAGCAATTAAAGCAAATGATAAGGAGTTAGAAAAGAATATTCGATCACGCAGTGCTGTAATGCGTGTAGCTGAAAAATTATGAAAAACAGTATTATTGTTGGTTTGTTAACATCAATAATTTTTATTTCATCAATATCAGTTATTTATATAAAACATTATAGTCGAAAAACTTTTTCAGAATTGAATGAGTTACATGCAAGTCGAGACAAATTAAACGTTGAATGGGGACAACTGCAATTAGAGCAAAGTACCTGGGCAACACATGGACGTATTGAGCGAATAGCTCGAAAAACAATTGGAATGAGTGTTCCTGATTATCAGGATGTAATATTTATAAACACAAATGAAAACACAAAGTAAACATCAAATTTCTTCAGTCATGCGATTATCCGTAGTTTATATCGTTATTGCTATTACAGTCGCTACCTTACTTTGGCGAATTATTGATTTACAATTTGTAAATAAAGATTTTTTACAAAAACAAGCTAATGCACGTCATTTACGTGTTTTACCGATTACTGCACACCGCGGTATGATTAAAGATAGGAATGGTGAACCAATAGCCGTTAGTACGCCAGTAGATTCTGTTTGGGTCAACCCAAAATTATTTAATTCAAATCGAAAGAATTGGAAGGAGCTTGCTCGGTTATTAAAAATAAAATCCAACAAACTAGAAAAATTAGTTACAAGTCGTTTGCATAAAGAATTTGTTTATATCAAACGAAGAATTAGTCCTGATCTGAGTAAAAAAATTGTAGCTCTCAATATTCCAGGCTTGTCTTTACAACGAGAATATCGTCGTTATTATCCTATGTCAGAAGTTGCATCACACGTGCTTGGATTTACCAATATTGATGATCAAGGTCAAGAAGGTATTGAACTTGCCTATGATGAGTGGTTAAAAGGAACACCAGGTAAAAAACGGGTAATGAAAGATCGCCTCGGACAGGTTATTAAAGATATTGAATTGATAAAAGCACCCGAACCGGGAAAAGACATTGAATTAAGTATTGATGGTCGTTTGCAATACTTAGCCTATCGTGAACTAAAACGCGCTGTTTTTAAACATAAAGCAAAATCCGGTTCTGTCGTGATCTTGGATATTAATACCGGTGAAGTACTGGCGATGGTTAATCAACCATCGTATAACCCGAATAAAGGCTACAAGACTCGAAGCGGGCGTTACCGTAATCGTGCTGTAACTGATGTTTTTGAACCAGGTTCTACCGTTAAAGCGTTTACCATAGCGGCTGCAATTGAAAGTGGTCGAGTGTCACCAAATACTTTAATTAACACAGCACCCGGTTATTTTATGGTGGCAGGAAATACTGTACGTGATGTTCGAAATTACGGTGTTATAAAGGTATCAACCATTATTACAAAATCGAGCAATATTGGTGCAACAAAACTCGCATTAGATACTAAACCTGAATATTTATGGGGTGTCTTCTCTAAAGTTGGTTTTGGTAATAATAGTGAAAGTGGTTTTCCGGGGGAATCGACAGGTTTACTAAATCATTACTCCATGTGGAAAAAAATTGATAATGCGACTTTGTCGTTTGGTTATGGTATGTCAGTAACAACATTGCAATTGGCACACTCCTATACAGCTTTTTCAAATGAAGGTGAAATTCCACCTGTAACCTTTTTAAAACGAAAAGAGTTTGAGTTGATTGGTAAAGATAAAATCTTTCGTCAGAAAACGGTAAAACAAATTTTGAAAATGCTCGAGAGTGTTGTTTCAAAGGAAGGCACGGGAATTAATGCCAGTGTAGTTGGTTATCGTGTTGCGGGCAAAACCGGTACTGTTAAAAAAGCCGGTATAGGCGGATACAGCGATGATAATTATGTAGCATCATTTGTTGGGTTAGCACCAGTGAGTAACCCCAAACTGGTGATGGCAGTGGTAATAAATGAACCCGGTGGTGAAGAGTATTACGGTGGTGCAGTTGCTGCTCCTGTTTTTTCGCGCGTAATGTCAGGCGCTCTTAGAATCTTAAATGTACCTCTTGATCGAATACCGAACAAAGGTGTCAAGTTGGCCAAATTAGGAGAGTCAAAATGATGGTTTCGTCTTCTAGTTCTAGTCAAGTTGTTCAAAAAATAGTTGGCTTTTTGAGTTTGCTCAATAGCTCGTTTGATTTTAGTGAGTTAGATGATATTGAAATATCCGATATTTCGGATGATAGCCGTCAAATTGATCTAGGTGCTTTGTTTATTGCTCGGGCAGGTAATGCTGTCCATGGCGATCATTTTATCGCTGATGCCATTAAGAATGGAGCAGTCGCTATTTTACGTCAGTCTACATTAAGAGATAAAAGTGCAATTGAAATAAAATGGATCACAACGGCAATTAATAAATCAATACCCGAAATTATTATTCCATTTTCTAATAAAGATATTAGTAAAATTGCTGTTGCATTTTATAAAGATGCATCTAAAAAAATTCAAATTACCGGAATTACCGGTACTAATGGTAAAACATCGAGTGCATACATACTGGCAAATCTAATTAATTTGAATCAGAAGTGCGGCTTTATTGGCACAATTGGTCTTGGTGAAATTAATGCACTAATTGAAACAAATAATACCACTCAGGGAACAATAGAAAATCAAAAAATAATTGCACAGATGTATGGTAATGGAACAAAACAACTAGTGATGGAAGTATCATCTCATGCATTAACTCAGCACCGAGTTGATGGTGTCGATATTAATTGTGCAGTATTTACTAATTTAAGCCATGACCATCTAGATTATCATCAAACATTTGAACAATATGGTGAAGCAAAATTAAATCTTTTTACGGTAAAATCATTAGAACATGCGGTTATAAATCTCGATGATAATTTTAGTCAGAAAATCCTTAAGGTTATATCTAATGATGTCAATGTGCTGACTTATGGAATTGATAATACTACAGCTGACATTGTAGCTGAGATAATAGAATTTAAAATCAATTGTACTTTGGTTAAGTTTAAAACTAAAAAAGAAATGATAGAAGTCAGTGTTCCATTATTGGGTAAATTTAATATAAGTAATTTACTGGCAGTCTGTGGCGTACTAATGACTCAAGGTCAATCGCTACTTGATATATCAAAATTGATTCCGGATATTCAAGCTGTAAAAGGTCGAATGCAATGCCTTGGAGGTATTGACGATTTACCTTTGGTTGTTGTTGATTATGCTCATACGCCAGATGCACTCAATAAAGTACTAGAAACGCTCAGACAACATTGTAGTGGTCAGCTTTGGTGTGTGTTTGGTTGTGGTGGTGAGCGCGATAAATCTAAGCGCGCAATGATGGGAACGATAGTTTCAACAATAGCTGATCAGGTTATTATAACAAATGATAACCCTCGAACTGAAGATCCGATTGCTATAGCAAATGAAATTAGCAGCGGATTAATAAATGATGATAGTACAAATATTTTATTAGACAGAAAAGATGCTATTCAGTCCACTATTAATCTGGCGAAAAAAGCAGATATTATTTTAATCGCCGGAAAAGGACATGAAAACTATCAAATTATCGATAACATTAAATATCATTTTGATGATGTTAAAATTTCTTTAGATGCATTAAATACAGCAGGAATGAAATGATAGGAAATCACAAACATTTTGATATGAAACTCTCTGAAGTTGCCAAAAGTATAAAAACTGACTTTAGTGATACTAAATTTAATTCGCTTAGTTTAAATGGCGTTAGTATTGACTCTAGAACAACGAGTCCCGGAGATTTATTTGTAGCAATAACCGGCGATAATTTTAATGGCCATGAATTTATTGATACCGCAATTTCTAAAGGTGCACTAGCGGCCGTTACTGAAAAAAATGTAAAAAAAGATATTCCAACGTTAACGGTAGAAAATTCACGTCAAGCTCTTGGGGATATTGCATATCAATGGCGAAAAGAATTTAACTACCCCGTCATTGCTGTTACTGGTAGTAATGGAAAAACAACTGTAAAAGAAATGATGAGTTCCATTTTTTCTCAGCAAGGTAATGTGCTGTCTACTCTTGGTAACTTAAATAATGAAATAGGTGTCCCACTAACTTTATTACAATTAACCCGTGATTATAAACATGCTGTAATTGAAATGGGTGCGAGTCAAGTGGGTGACATTGAATACTTATCAAACATGGCTGCTCCAGATGTTGCTGTTATAACAAATGTAGCTGAAGCACACTTAGGTAGTTTTGGAACAGTTGATAATATTGCTAAAACCAAGGCTGAAATTTTTATGGGTTTATCAAAGTCGGGTGTTGCCGTATTAAACGCTAATGACGATTATTATTCTTACTGGAAAGAAAATTGCGGCGTAAACAGTATTTCTTTTGGTGTTAATAATGACAATGCCGATGTCTATGCAATTGTCGATAAAATATCGCCAAATAATAATATTCATATACAAACACCATTAGGTGAGCTGGATGTAACGCTTAAATTATTAGGGTTACATAATATAGCAAACGCACTTGCTGCAACTGCTGCTGCAATTGCTTGTGATATTCCACTTTATTCAATTTCAAAAGGACTTGAAAAAGTGAACTCAATATCCGGTAGGTTAGAAATAAAAAATGGTGTGTATGGCTGTCGTATTATTGATGATACCTATAATGCCAACCCAACCTCATTAAAAGCAGCTATTAATGTGTTAAAGGGATTTCCGGGAAAACATTATTGCGCACTAGGGGATATGGGCGAATTAGGAAATAATGCGGTTGAGATACACGGTAAATCTGGTGAATTGCTAAAAAGTGCTGGAATTGACAAGTTATTCACAATTGGTGAACTCGCTAGTGAGTCGTCAAAAAAATTTGGAAAAAATGCAATGAGTTTTAATGAGTTTGATTCTATGTCAAGTCACATTAAAGAAGAGTTGGATGGTGATAGTACATTGTTAATTAAAGGTTCACGTTATATGCACATGGAAAAGCTGGTCAACAAATTAACGTCAAATGAAGGTAGTCAATAAATGTTGTTGAGTTTAGCTGAATATTTACAAGAGTTACATTCTGGATTTAATGTTTTTAGTTATCTCACGTTACGTGCGATTTTAGGAGCATTAACCGCATTGATTATATCATTGATGATTGGACCCTATATGATTCGTAAGTTAAGTATTATGAAAATAGGGCAACCTATTCGTGATGATGGTCCCGTTACACATTTGGATAAAGCCGGTACACCAACAATGGGTGGGACTTTAATTTTAATTGCGATTGCTGTTAGTACAATACTGTGGGTTGACTTAACTAATCGTTATTCGTGGTTAGCACTAATTGTCATGTTGTTATTTGGTTTAGTCGGGTTTGTTGATGACTATAAAAAATTAATTGAAAAGAATCCAAAAGGGTTGTCGGCTAAACATAAATATTTTTGGCAGTCGCTAATTGGTTTTGGCGCAGCCTCTTATCTTTATTTTACGGCGACTGCACCTGTAGATACAGACTACATTTTACCTTTTGTGAAAAACTTCTCGTTATCTATTGGAATTTTTTATATATTTTTTACCTATATCGTTGTAGTAGGTTCAAGCAACGCTGTTAATTTTACTGACGGATTAGATGGTTTGGCAATATTACCAACGGTTATGGTTGCCGGCGGATTGGGTATTTTTGCTTATTTGACAGGACATTCTGTTTTTTCAGATTACTTGTCTATTCCCTATATCGCAGGTGCTGGGGAGTTAGTCGTATTTTGTGGCGCAATAGTTGGCGCTGGCCTTGGATTCCTTTGGTTTAATACCTATCCCGCACAAGTATTCATGGGTGACGTTGGAGCCTTAGCTTTAGGTGCTTCTTTAGGGATTATAGCGGTTATTGTGCGTCAAGAATTTGTGCTGATGATAATGGGTGGCGTTTTTGTTATGGAAACTGTTTCGGTTATTGTTCAAGTAGCATCATTTAAATTAACGGGTAAACGCGTTTTTAGAATGGCTCCGTTGCATCATCATTTTGAACTTAAGGGATGGCCTGAGCCTCGGGTGATTGTTCGATTTTGGATAATTACAATTGTATTAGTTTTGTTCGGCTTGGCAACATTAAAACTCAGATAGGTTATGAATAACTTGAATCCTAATAATAGTCATTCTTCATTTTTCGAAAACTCAAATATTTTGGTTGTGGGTTTAGGAAAGACGGGTGTCTCTGTTATAGAGTATTTACTTAATAAGGATTTAAGCTTTCGAGTTATAGATACACGAACTAATCCACCTAATATTGAGCAATTTAAAAACTTGGACATTGAAATAATCTTAGGTGGTTTATTCAAAGAACATTTTATATGGGCTGATACAATTATTTTAAGTCCGGGTATATCAGAAAATGAAGCGGTTATTAAAACTGCTCGTGCTACTGGAAAAATTGTTGTTGGTGATGTTGAATTATTTCTTAATGAAGTCAATTCGCCTGTTGTTGCCATTACAGGTTCTAATGGTAAAAGTACCGTTACCAGTATGATGGGTAGTATTGGAAAATTTTCTGATAATAGAATCTCAATTGGCGGTAATATCGGTATTCCGGCTTTACAGTTGTTGGAACATGAATCCGCTTTATACGTTCTTGAGCTTTCAAGCTTTCAACTTGAAAGCATTAATTCTATCAATTTTGAAACATCGGTTATTTTAAACTTAACCGAAGATCATATGGATCGTTATGACACATTTGATGATTATTGTAGAGCCAAACTAAAATTATTGAACGGCACTGGCAATGTTATTTTGAATTTTGATGATCCTGTGATTAAACACTATTCGGATTTAATATCGAGTAAAAATAAAATAAAGGTGTTGTGGTTCACGTTGAATGAACCTAGTGATAATCAATATGGAATTGTTGATTATAATGGCTCGAAATGGATTTGTGTCAATCAAGCCGGTGAGATTATTCAGTTGTTAAACTGTTCTGAGTTAAATCTGGTTGGAGAACATAATATTAGTAATGCTATGGTTGCGCTAATTGTTTCAAGGTTGTCAAATATTGAGAATGATGCGATTAAAAATGGCATAGCACAATTTAAAGGTTTACCGCACCGTAACCAATTGATTAAAACAAGCCGTAATGTGAAATGGGTTAATGATTCAAAAGCGACCAATGTTGGTGCAACCAGTGTTGCAATTAGCAGTCTAAAGGATACTTCAATAATATTAATTTTGGGAGGCCAATCAAAAGGACAAAACTTTTCTATATTAAATAATATTATTTCTTCAAATATGAAAATGATAATTTTATTTGGTGAAGATGCTGAATTAATTAATAGTGAACTTAGTGATAATACAAATAGAGTGGTTGAGTCAAATTTGACTGATGTAGTACAACAAGCAAACAAAATAGCAGTATCTGGAGATGTTGTGTTATTTTCTCCGGCGTGTGCAAGTTTTGATATGTTTACCAGTTTTGAACATCGTGGTGATAGTTTTGTAAAGTTAGTTGAGGAAATAACATCATGACTTTGGCTATTGGAAAATTCGATAAACTTAATTTGTTGCAGTTCAATGAAACGGGAAATAATAAACAGACTACGTCTAACTATCCATTTGATACGCTGTTGTTACTTTCAGCGCTTATTATTTTATGTTTAGGTTTAATTATGGTTGCATCAACCTCGGTTTCGATTGCAGATAGGAATGTAGCTCAACCATTTTATTATTTCATTCGTCAATCCGTTTACGCTGGTATTGGTTTAACTGCAGGTTTAGTTGTTTTTAAAATACCTCTCTCCGTGTGGATGAAGTTAGGCCCGGCCCTAGTATTAATCTCGGTAATACTACTACTTATGTTATTTTTACCCGGTGTTGGTCGAGAAGTTAATGGTAGTGTTCGTTGGCTAGTGTTTGGATCTGTTAATATTCAGGTATCTGAAATTGTAAAATTATTTATGATTATCTATCTTTCAGGGTATTTAGTACGACATCAAGATTCAGTTCGAACTGAGTTGGGCGGTTTCTTTAGACCATTACTAGTGTTAGTTGTCATAGTGACATTATTAATGTTTCAACCTGATTATGGGGCATCGGTTGTTATGCTTGCTACGGCAATGTGTTTGATGTGGTTGGGCGGCGTTAAATTATTTCAATATTTATTATTGTTATTATCCGTTGTTGTTGCATTAGGTGTATTGGCTTATATATCACCATACAGAATGGGACGACTTGCCGGTTTTATAAATCCTTGGGCGGACCCATTTGATAGTGGTTTTCAATTAACCCAAGCTCTAATTGCAATTGGTCGTGGAGAATTTTTTGGAGTTGGGTTGGGCGCAAGTGTACAAAAATTATTTTACTTGCCGGAAGCTCATACTGATTTTTTATATTCTGTTCTTGCCGAAGAGCTAGGATTACTTGGTGCGGTTAGTGTCATTATATTATTTACCATTATCATTTTACGTGCTTTTAGAATTGGACGAATCGCAGAGCAGAATAATGCACCCTTTGCTGGTTATATGGCATATGGAATCGGGGTGTGGGTAGGTCTGCAGGCATATATTAACATTGGAGTTAATATGGGGTTATTACCTACTAAAGGCTTAACCTTACCATTGATGAGTTACGGTGGTAGTAGTTTAGTTATTATGTGTGTCGCAATTGCAATATTACTGCGTATAGACTTTGAAACAAGTAATCGAAATTTAAAGAATAAAAAATTACAGAAATAGATAAATGAATTACTCGACATTAAAAAATAATAACAAAACAATCGCAATCATGGCGGGCGGTACTGGTGGGCATGTTTATCCTGCTATTGCTGTGGCTGAAGTATTGCAAGAAAATGGTTTTAATATTGTTTGGCTTGGCAATAACAATAGTTTTGAATCGGGTGTTGTACCAAAGGCCGGATTTAAAATTGAATATATTACAATTTCTGGAATTCGTGGTAAAAATATTATAAATTTACTATCAATACCGTTTAAATTATTATCATCTGTTTATCAGGCGATTAAAATATTACGCCAGTATAAACCTGTTTCTGTACTTGGTATGGGTGGTTATGTCTCTGGTCCTGGCGCTATTGCATGTAGGTTATTAAAAATACCATTAATTATACACGAACAAAATTCAATTCCTGGTTTTACCAATCGCATCGTTAGTCGTTTTGCAACATCGGTCTTGGTTGCTTTCCCTCAGGCTTTTAAAGCAAAGGTTAATGCGGTGTACACTGGCAATCCCATTCGAAAATCAATTTCAAAGTTGCCTGAACCTAATTTACGGTTTACACAACATACCGGAAATATTAAATTATTAGTGCTGGGTGGAAGCCTTGGTGCAAAATATTTGAATGATAATTTACCCGCAAGCATTGCGTTATTGCCAGATGGTCAAGAACTCGATATTTGGCATCAAGCGGGCAAGGGTAAATATTTAGAAACTGTTAAGACTTATCAACAACAAAACATTAACGCAAAAGTGGATGAGTTTATTGTTGATATGGAGTTAGCGTATTTATGGGCTGATATTGTTATCTGTCGAGCTGGCGCTATGACGGTGTCTGAATTATCTAATGCTGGTGTTGCGTCAATTTTGGTGCCATATCCTTTTGCGGTTGATGATCACCAAACTCATAATGCCGCATTTTTGGTAAATGCTAATGCGGCAATATTAGCACCTCAATCTGAATTGACGGTGAGTTATCTAACTCAGTTACTATCAGATATTATTATTAAGGGTCGCAGTTATTTATTAACCATGGCCAATAATGCGTATGCCTTGGCCAAACCCGATGCAACTTCCAGAGTCGCTCAAATTTGTATGGAGGTTGCTAATGTTTAGTGATAACGATATCGGTATGGGACGAGTTCGACAAATTCATTTTGTTGGTATTGGTGGTGTCGGTATGGGTGGTATTGCCGAAGTATTATTGAATTTAGGTTATAAAGTATCGGGTTCTGATATTAAAGCTAACATGGTTACTACTCGTTTAGCTGAACTTGGAGCAACCATTCATCTGGGACATTCCGAGAGTAATATTGTAAATTGTGATGTTGTTGTTACATCAACAGCCGTTCAATTCGATAACCCAGAAGTAATAGCTGCTAAGGCAGCTCATATTCCAGTGGTGCCACGTGCTGAAATGTTAGCTGAGTTAATGCGTTTTCGATATGGTATTGCAGTCTCAGGTACGCACGGTAAGACTACCACAACCAGTTTATTGGCCAGCGTTATGGCTGAAGGTGGCTTGGATCCTACATTTGTTATTGGTGGTAGATTAATTAGTGCTGGCACCAATGCCCGTTTGGGTTCTGGAAAATTTTTGGTAGCTGAAGCGGATGAAAGTGATGCATCGTTTTTACATTTACAACCGATGATGGCTATAGTCACTAATATAGATGCAGATCATTTAGAAACCTATGGTGGTGAATTTTCAAAATTAAAAGAGACGTTCATTGAATTTTTAAGACATTTACCATTTTATGGTTTAGTGGTTGCGTGTTTGGATGATGAAAATATACGAGAAATTTTGCCTGAAATCGGGCGAAGTATCATTACCTATGGAATAAATAGCGATCCGGATTACCGTGCGCATGATATTCGACAACAAGGAATTAAAACATATTTTAAAGTAGCACATGATGGCAATGACAACTGGTTAACAATTACATTAAATATGCCAGGAGAACATAATGTTTTAAATGCATTAGCTTCAATCGTTATTGCTGATCAGGTTGGGGTTGACAAAACGGCTATTTCCGCGGCTCTTGAGAAATTTGAAGGAATTGGTCGGCGCTTTCAAGTTCAAGACATAAAATTAGAGAATAAAAAAATAACGTTGATAGATGATTATGGACATCATCCGAGTGAAGTTGCAGCAACGATTAATGCAATACGAAATGGTTGGCCAAAACAAAGGTTAGTGATGGCTTTTCAACCACATCGATATACTCGAACTCGAGATTTATTTGAAGATTTTTGTATGGTGTTATCCCAAGTTGATGTATTAGTGTTATTAGAAGTTTATTCAGCAGGTGAAGACGTGTTGTCTGGCGCTGATGGTCGGGCATTGTCTCGAGCCATTAGAATACGAGGGCAGGTTGATCCAATATTCGTAGAGCAAGTTGAATTGTTACCCGAAACATTAACAGGAATTTTAGAAGATGGTGATATTTTATTGACCTCTGGAGCTGGAAATATTGGAGCAATGTCAGCTCGATTACCTGAACTATTAACCACTTTAACTGAATCATAAAATGTCTGAGGTTCATAACAATATGACAATTAAATACAACGGGATTTTGAAAGCGAATGAAGCTATGTCGCGTCATACATCCTGGCGTGTTGGTGGTACGGTTGACCAGTTTTATCAACCTGAGTCATTAGTGGATTTAAGTCACTTTTTAAAAGTGTTACCAACTTCAGAAAGTTTATATTGGATAGGCTTAGGCAGTAATTTATTAGTACGAGATGGTGGTATACGTGGAACAGTTATTTGTACGAGCGGTGTTTTAAATGAAATAAATTTTATTGATGATGGTTTGGTTAGAATTGAAGCTGGAGTTGCTTGTCCTAAAATGGCAAAAAAATGCGCCGAACACGCTTTAACTGGCGTTGAGTTTTTAAGTGGTATTCCTGGCACTATCGGTGGTGCGCTATTTATGAATGCCGGTGCCCTAGGGAGCGAAATTTGGGAATTTGTTAGCTCGGTACAAACTATTACACGTTATGGCGAAATACGAGTAAGAGATAAAAATGATTTTGTGATTAATTATCGGCATGTCAGTGGAAAACAATTCAATCTTGGTGTTGATGAATGGTTTGTCTCGGGAACATTTAAGTTAGGCAAAGGTAAGACTGATGAGGTAAAGGCCAATATTAAGACAATATTACAACATCGAAGTGCAACACAACCGACACAATTAGCAAATGCTGGATCTGTTTTTCGTAATCCAGATGGATTATATGCAGCGAAATTAATTGAAGATTTGGGTTTAAAAGGGTTTTGTATTGGCGGAGCCTGTGTCTCTGAAAAGCACGCCAATTTTTTTATTAATACGGGTACGGCTACATCGAATGATATTGAAGCATTAATTCATTATGTAAATGAATTAATTAAAAAAGAATACAATATTAATTTAATCGTTGAAGTTAAAGTAATTGGAGCTAAATTTAGCGAAAGTGTGAATGATGACGATTGAGCAGATAAATAATAAACAGAACAACAATTACGGCAAAGTAGTTGTATTAATGGGTGGCTGGTCTGCAGAACGTGAAGTATCGTTAAACGGTGGTAGTGCGGTATTAAAAGCATTAAAAAAACGTAATATCGATTGTGTTGCTATTGATGTTAAAAAAGAAAATATATTATCGCAACTCGACAATTGTGAATTTGATATCGCATTTAATATGTTACATGGGCGAGGTGGTGAAGATGGTGTTATTCAGGCCGTGTTGGAATTAAAGTCAAAACCCTATACTGGCAGTGGTGTTATGGCATCCGCGATTACTATGGATAAAGTGAAAACCAAGCAATTACTCGAAGGAGTTGGTTTACCTACCCCTGGTTTTACGATCATTACTGAAGATTCAGATTTTGAGTATATTGCTTCAAGTATGGGATTACCGCTTGTTATTAAGCCTGCATTGGAAGGGTCTAGTGTTGGTATGAGTATTGTTGAAGACGTTTCGGAATTCTATGATGCCTATTTACTCGCATCGCGCTACTGCCGGAGCGTTATGGCTGAAACTTATATTGACGGTATAGAATATACCGCAACAATAGTAGGTGGCTTAGTTTTGCCGTTAATACGTTTGGATACACCTAGGAAATTTTATGACTATGTTGCCAAGTACGAAGCAACCGATACTCATTATCAATGTCCGTGTGGCCTAGATGAAGAAACCGAAACACAATTAAAGCATTTAGCGCTATCTGCCTTTAATGCCTCGGATGCTCAGGGCTGGGGAAGAGTTGACTTGTTTGTTGATAAAGCCGGTAAACCTTGGATTATTGAAATTAATACGGTGCCAGGAATGACCGATCATAGTTTAGCACCAATGTCGGCCGCTCAGCTTGGCATAGAATTTGATGAATTGGTTGTAATGATTTTAGATGAAGCAATTAAGGATCAAAAAAATGCGGAGGTAGCTTATGAAAACCAAAGCAAATAAAACAGTGGCAAAGGTCCGAAATAAGCGCTCTGAAAAAGTGTCAGTAGAAAAAAAATTTAAAGGAACCAAAGTTATTGTTTCTACCGTAATTGCAGCTATATTGGTATTAATGATAAATCAAATAAACTTTAATACAGTTTTACCCATTAAAAAGATTCGAGCACAGGGTGAATTTGAAAATGTAACCGAGGAAATGATTCTTAGCGCGATCAAAAACGATGTTATTGGCGGTTATTTAAAAGTTAATGTGCATAAATTACAAACAAAAATTGAAAAATTAGCTTGGGTGAAAATTGCAGCAGTGAAACGAGTTTGGCCCGATAGTATTGTCGTCACAATAACAGAACAAAAGGCACAGGCGATTTGGAAAAATTCTGGTTTATTAAATGAATTCGGTGAAAAATTTAAGCCAAAGAAAATCAGTAAATATGAATTACCTATTTTAAGTGGTCCTGAAAATTTAAATGTTAAAGTTATGAACGAATACAAATTTTTTGAGTCTCAATTGAATAAAATAGATTTAAGTATTAATGAATTTAATCTTGATGATCGACGTGCGATTAATATGAATCTTAGCAATAATATTAAAATTTCTCTTGGACGAAGTGAATATCAAAAAAGATTAATGCGGTTTATAACAGCTTATGATTTAAGTCTTAAAAAATACGCAGATAAAATCGAATATGTTGACATGCGGTATACCAATGGATTTTCGATTAAATGGAAAGAAAATACTCAAGCTGCACAAGCAGAGAATGGTTTAAGGGGTGTTTTAGATGTCTAAAAAAATAGATAAAAATTTAATCGTTGGATTAGATATTGGAACTTCGAAAGTTGTGTGTATTGTCGGAGAAGTAACCCCAGAAAATGAAATAGAGATTATTGGTATTGGTTCATGTCCTTCTCGAGGTCTAAAAAAAGGCGTTGTTGTTAACATTGAATCAACTGTTCACTCGATACAACGTGCAGTAGAAGAAGCTGAGTTAATGTCAGGTTGTCAGATTCATTCAGTTTATGCAGGAATTGCTGGTAGTCATATTCGAAGTTTAAATTCTCACGGTATTGTTGCAATTCGTGAAAAAGAGGTTGCTTCTCAGGATGTTGATCGGGTTATTGATGCTGCCAGGGCAGTTGCAATTCCTGCTGATCAAAAAATTCTTCATATTTTGCCTCAAGAATTTATTATTGATAACCAGGACGGAATTCGTGAACCGATAGGCATGTCGGGCGTTAGATTAGAAGCAAAAGTGCATATGGTGACGGGTGCCGTTAGTGCAGCTCAAAATATTATAAAATGTGTTAAGCGTTGTGGCTTGGATGTTGATGATATTATATTAGAACAATTAGCATCGAGTTATTCAGCATTAACAGAAGATGAAAAAGAACTTGGGGTTTGTTTGGTTGATATTGGTGGTGGTACTACCGATATAGCAGTTTTTACTGAAGGTGCGATTCGACATACTGCGGTTATTCCTATTGCAGGAGATCAAGTAACGAATGATATTGCAGTTGCATTACGTACTCCAACTCAAAATGCAGAAGAAATTAAGATTAAGTATGCTTGTTGTTTAACTCAACTTGCAACAGCAGATGAAACTATTGAAGTACCAAGTGTTGGTGATCGACCTGCTCGACGTTTAGCACGACAAACACTTGCCGAGGTAGTAGAACCACGTTACGAAGAATTATTTACTCTGATTAAAGCAGAATTGCAACGCAGTGGATTTGAAGACATGTGTGCGGCAGGAATTGTTTTAACCGGGGGTAGTTCTAAAATGGAAGGGTGCATTGATTTAGCTGAAGAAGTATTTCATGCCCCCGTTAGAATTGGTGTACCACAATTTGTAACAGGTCTGGTTGATGTAGTTAGAAAGCCAATACATTCGACTGGTGTAGGATTATTATTATTTGGTTTTCAAAATAGAGAAATGCGACGAACATCTTCGGCTATGGACGGAAATCTTAAAAACGTTTTAAATAGAATGAAAAGTTGGTTTCAGGGTAATTTTTAAATAGATATTTTTTATAGACACTTTTTTTAAACGCTGGTAATACAGTAGGAGGTTAATAACATGTTTGAACTTATGGACTCATATTCACAGAGTGCAGTTATAAAAGTAGTTGGTGTTGGTGGCGGTCGCGGTAAGGGTGTTGAGCAAATGGTTGCACAAGATAACGAATGTTTGTGAGATAGTTGCGCGAGTTGTGACCA
>CAYQUC010000070.1:0-8200 GCA_964420605.1 uncultured Thioalkalispiraceae bacterium
ATTCCTAAAACACAAACTGGCGTTGTAGAAGCCATGCGATTTCTATTAATAGCCAGACGTAGTGCGGTTAAAGCTAGGACTCAAGCCATTAATCAAATCAGGGCTATGTTAGTAACAGCCCCCGATGATGTACGAGCAGATTATTTATTTAGTTCTCAAACTGTTTGTATTAATGCCTGTCAAAATATTAATTCGTTAGGCGATACACCACTATTAGAAATGTTGTCGATCACATTAAAGTTATTAGCGAATCGGTGGCTTAATTTAAGTAAAGAGCTTAAAATTATTGATAAAAACTTGAAAGTAATAACAACTAACTCAGCACCTGATTTAACACAGCAATACGGTGTCGGACCTTATGTTGCTGCCACACTCATGGTAGCGGCCGGTGATAATCCAGAACGATTGAAAAAAGAATCCTCCTTTGCAGCGTTGTGTGGTGTGAGTCCTGTTGAAGCATCATCAGGTAAAGTTACTCGACACCGACTCAATCGTGGTGGATCAAGAATTGCGAATAATGCAATATGGACAGTTGCATTAATACGAATGCGAAGTGATCCACGTACACGACTTTATGTTGCACGCAGGACTACCGAAGGATTGTCATTAAAAGAAATTCAGCGCTGTCTTAAACGGTACATTGCTAGGGAATTGTTTCCAAAAATACTCAATGATTTATCTTTAGCAGCTTAACTTGACATAGGAGCGTCAACGCTGTAATGGAACGATTTTTTCGAAGTTTAAAAACAGAACGGTTGAATCAGTTAAGTTTTATAAATCACGAATCGGCCAAGCAAGTAGTTGAGCAGTACATTCATTTTTACAATTATAAATGATTACATTCTACTTTGGGTTATTTAACACCTGCCCAGAAAAAAATGAAATTAAAAAATTCGGCTTAAATTCTTTACAAAAAAACTTGACCACTACAAATTAATCATTAACCATCGAAGACGCAGAGATTGTAGTACTAAAAAATGCTGTATCCTTATTTATAATGTTCCAAATTTGGTATCTACCTTAATACCAAGTTGTTTTAAAAATGGCGTAGGCAATATACCTCCAACACAAATCAGAACAGCTTGGTTTTGAATTATAATTTTGTTATTTTCCTGATGAAGTTCTACTTCGTTATCGGTGATTTGTTTTACCGATGATGACATTAATGCGGTTATTGT
Organism: uncultured Thioalkalispiraceae bacterium; assembly: GCA_964420605.1. Lineage (GTDB taxonomy): Bacteria > Pseudomonadota > Gammaproteobacteria > UBA6429 > Thiohalophilaceae > CAYQUC01. The sequence goes on from CAYQUC010000070.1 coordinate 1,179, forward strand.
GCCGGATTCTACCATTTGAGCTATTTTTAGCTGATTTTTTTGTTTGGCACGTGAAAAATTTGGGTTACGGTATGAAATTGTAACATTGCAGGATTTTATTTCGGCAAGACTAGTTGCCGCTTCCAGCGCACTATCACCTCCACCAACAACTAAGATCTGCTTTCCGTGATAGTCTTTTGGGTCTTTAAGTTGATAAACAACTTTTGCTTTATCCTCACCGGCAACGTCAAGTTTTCTTGGGGTTCCTCGACGGCCAATAGTTAATAATACGGAATTTGTGTGGTATTGTCCTTTGCTTGATGTGACAGTAAATCCTTCGTTAGTGCATTTTATGGTATTCATTTTTTCTTTGTAGCTAATTTTAATGCCGGTTTTTTTTTCAATACTCAACCAGAATGACAGTAATTTTTCTTTGGTGGTTTCAAAAATTTTTACTGAACCGATTATTGGTAGTACCACGGGTGCTGTCATAACCAGTTTTCCACGCGGAAAATTGTATACTGTGCCACCAAGTGAGTCCTGCTCAAGGGTTTTATAACGCATCTTTTTTTCATGAGCGGCAAGTGTTGCTGAAAAACCGGCTGGACCTGCTCCGATAATAACAACGTCGAGTAGCTTTCCTTTATTTCCTCGTTTGGCGATTGAGTTAATGGCTTTACTCCCTTGTGTAACTGCATTTCGAATTAGTCCCATTCCACCAAGTTCTCCTGCGATAAATAGTCCGGGAATATTGGTTTCAAAATTTTCACTAATATTTGGGATGTCGATACCGCGTATTTCTGTACCAAAGACTAAATTAATTGCGTCAAAAGGACAGGCAGTTTGGCAAGCACCATGTCCGATACATTTACTGGGGTTGATAAGCTGAGCTTTTCCGTGAATCAAGCCGATAATGTTACCTTCAGGGCAAGCAGGCACACAGGCTGCACTACCGATACAACGGTTGGGATTAAATACCGGGTGTAGTGAACTAGGTTCATTTAATCCTGCAGCAATATTTGCATCGAGTTTATATTTTGATTTTTTATAGCCGCGCTTTTTGCTAGTAAAAAATATTAATATAAATAATAGAGGTACAATAATTGCTAACCATTTAAGGGCGTAATAATTCATTCAATTTAAATATCCATATTGAATTATTGTTTATTACAAAATATTAATAACAATAAGTTAAGGCTGTTAATGTGATAATAAAACCAGAGTATCGATATTTTGCTTTGATAGCCAAAAATTTGTATCAAAAATAATAACCAGGTTTAAAATATTTGGCTAATTCAAATATCGGTAAATGTGGGTAATTTTTAAGGCGAAAGTAGCTGTTCCATAACATTAAATCCTTGTTGAGTGGTCATAGGCACATAATAGTTCCAGCTTGAACATGGGGTATATTAAAAAAGATTAGCGTTGTAGGTGCATTGATTTGAATCAATTAATTGTTGGTTTTAATCTGATAAAATTTCGTATAAGTTAAATAGGAAATAAGGTTTTTATGCATTTACCGAGTGTTGTACATTCATTTGGCAAGGCCATGCGTTATAAATATGGAGAAAAAGTACATAAAATTAGTATAAATGCAGCAATGACATGCCCGAATATGGATGGTACTTCCGGACGAGGTGGGTGTACATTCTGCAATAATGCATCATTTAATCCAAATGTTAAAAAACCGCCACCGGTAACTGAGCAAATTTTTTCAGGCAAGCAAGTAATAAGACGACGAACTGGTGCACTAAAATACATTGCATACTTTCAGGCATACACTAACACTTATGCCGATTTAAAGTACTTAAAAAAACTTTATGATTCAGCTCTTGATGACCCGTTAGTGATTGGGTTATCAATTGGTACCAGACCGGATTGTGTTCCGGATGGAGTATTGAGGTTACTGGCTGATTATCAACAACAAGGATATGAAGTATGGTTAGAGTTGGGATTACAGTCGGCTTTTGATGAAAGTTTGCAACGCGTTAATCGAGGCCATACGTTTTTAGATTATGTTGATGCCATTAAACGGGCACAGCAGTATAAATTACAAGTATGTACACATTTAATAATTGGGTTACCCGGAGAAACACTACAGCAAAGTTTAATATCGCACTCCCGGGTATTGGATGTAGGTACCCAGGGATTAAAGTTACATCCCTTACACGTCGTCAAAGGTACTCAATTAGCTACGCAATGGCGACGCGGTGAATATCAAACAATTGGTTTTGATGAGTATGTTGATCTCGCAGTAAATATCGTACGTCAAACTCCTGATGAAATTATATTTCATCGTTTAACAGCTACAGCTGCAACGGATATACTGTTAGCACCATTATGGTGTTCTCAAAAGTGGTCGGTTTTAAATGCTATTCATGATCGTTTGTATTTTTTAAAAAAGAATAAACCTAATCATAAATAACGAAGAAAACAATGACCACATTGTTCTTTAAGAGGTTTAATACCGAATCGAATAAGTATTTCAAAACGTCCTAAAATTGTTAATACGCAACCGTGTTGGGGGTTGGGAAGGTGATACAGTTGAGGGTGAAAAAGACAGTGAATATATCGCAACACAGGTTGAACGTAAAAGTCGTTATTTATTAGCATATAAATTATCTGATGGAAACCACTAACGATGGTAACTGAAACTATAAAAATGTTTTCTAAAACACCAAAAGTGTTCGTTTAATATTAACAGTTGATAATGGAAAACAGGTAACCAATGAAAATACCAATGGTCTGTTAAGACAGTACTTGTCAAAAGGAATTGATCTACGTTTAGTCAGTAATGAACAGCTTTGGCTGTTAAAAATTTAAATAATCGATCTAGAAAATGCCTAGGTTATCGGATTCCTAACGAAGTCTTTTTCGATTATGGAAATGAAACACTTTTAGCTTGGATTCGCCAATCATTATCATGTTATTGTCGAGACAACAGAAACGAATATTTACAAAGGAATGCGACATCTTAATGGTGTTTATACATAGTATTTCAATCGGCGACATAATCGAGTAGGGCATGTTTTTCAGGGACGATTTAAAGGAATGTTGGTTGAGCGAGATAATTATTTGTTGGAGTTGTCATGCTATGTTGTTTTAAATCCAATTCGAGCGAGCATGAAAAAAATATTGGTAGTTGGAAATGGAGTAATTATAAGACAATGATAGGTGAAGTTTCGGTTCTGGAGACTAATTAGATTTAGGATGTTTTGCAAAATCAAGTATTTTTAGAATCAGATAAATTTGTAGATAAAAATTAGAAAGAGATTAGAGAAAAGTCATTAGAAGAAGTACCTCGACTCCAAAATCGGAAAATTCCAAAGTTACTAGCGTTTTATGAGAGTCGATATAATAATTTGGAAAAAATAATAATCCATGCGTTCTTGTCCGGTGGTTATACTTTAAAGGCATTAGGTGATTATTTTGGAAAGTATTATTCTACTATTAGTAGGATAGTGAAAAAATGAATAATGTGGTATGGAAAGACATAACCCTGATGTGCTAGGGTTTGAATTCAAACCTCGATAATGTATAGACGATCAGGCCTTACATTTTTATTGTGGAAAAATGAGGCCTGATTCTACTGTTGTTTAGCTATTTAATGTGGGTGTATACAATCGGTCAATATTGGGTATATGTGTGTCTAGCCAGTCTTTAATAAAAACAGTTGTATCGGTAGTAATGTCTTGTTCATCGGCTAAAAATTTTGATTTTAAATCGGTACATTTTTCAATTAACGCATCATGTTCTGCTTTATGTGCATCATAATCTGAATATTTTTTTTCTTGCATTAGACGTTCTTCAGTTTGAAAATGTTCTACAACATAATTTAATAATGTATCAAGACTGTCCCCAATGACCGTTTTGTTACCACCTGGAATATCATTGTGAAGTATATTGAGTAAATCAAAAAGTTTTTGATGTTGTTCATCTGCAATTGACACATCAGTTCCATATTGTTCTTTCGTCCATGTAATTAATGACATTTAATAATCTCCTATATAATTAATAGAAGTATAAATGATAGTTTTAACCAGAAAATTGATTTTGATCATTCTTTTCTACTTTTAAAAATAATTTTTATGGGTAAGTTAAGTTATTTGTCTACCTTAAATATTTCGTTTGTTATAGCATCCAAAAACTCAGTTACATTAATGGGCTTTGTTAAATAACGTTTAAAGCCTACCATTAGCGCTTTATCAATGTCATCTTTTGTTGCTGATGCACTTAATGCATACACCGGGATATGTTGCGTCTGTGTGTCGTTTTTTAAAATATCAAATATTTGAAATCCTGTCATTCCTGGTAGATTAATATCAAGAATAATTAAATCTGGTTTTTCATTTTTAATTAGTGCAATACCTTCTTCACCATTATCGTGGGACACTAAAATAATATTATTTTGTTTACTAATAATGGATTGAACTAAACGCAAATTAGCCTGATTGTCCTCAATGTAGACAATTTTAAAATATTTGTTGTTTCCGATTGCATGAGGTGTTTTTACCGGTAGAGTGTCAATAACTTCATCCCCATGAAATTCACTTAATTGCAATTCAATCCAAAATCGTGTCCCTTTTCCAGCGACACTATCAAATCCGATCGTACCACCCATTAATTCAATTAATTTTTTTGTGATTGAGAGACCAATGCCAGAACCTTGCACGTCGGTAAATTCTGCGCCGAGTCGATTGAATGGCTCAAATACATCACTATCACTATCATTGGAAATCCCAATGCCGGTATCACTCACAGCTAGAACTACCGTATTGGTGTTTTTTATTCCTTGACTAATTGTTATTTTTCCGTTGCTTACATTGTATTTAATCGCATTGGTTAATAAATTTAACAACACTTCTTTTAATCTCAACGAATCTGCCCATACCAAGACATCATTGTCTTCATCGAGTTCATTTATAATCGTAATGTCCTTCTTATTAGCATCGGATGTTATTAATGAAATACTTTCCATTACAATTTCAAATAAAGATAGTGTTTCATTCTTTATAGTGATATTGCCTGATTCAATTTTTGATAAATCCAACACTTCGTCTATCATTTCTTGCAAATGTTCTCCGGCAGTTAAAATTTCCTTGATGTAACTTTTATGTTCATCGATTAAATCTTCCATTAGCATTAATTGTGCAAACCCAAGAATCGCATTCATCGGAGTTCGTAGCTCGTGACTCATTCGATTTAAAAAATCAGACTTCTGATGGTTGGCCACTTCAGCAATGTGTTTTGCTTTAATTAAAAGTGATTCGGCTTTAATTCGTTCAGTATTTTCTATTTCAAGTTTTTTTAACGAACTGTTTAAATCACTTGTACGATCTTCAACAATATACTCTAATTGTTTTCGATAAACAGTTAATTTATCATCAAGAATTTCTTTGTCTTGGATTGATTGTTTTACTAGTTTTAATATTTTTGAAATTATATAAAGTGCTATAACCAGAGCAATGAGAATTAATATTAAAACTAGGCATCGTTGCTGTGTTTTATTACTTTCAACGTCAGCTAAATGATGTTTTTTTTCATCAATTAATATACTCTTATATTGCTTTAATGCCATTAACAGTGGGTTTATATAAAGTAAGTATTGATTAACATCATAGTTACTATTGGTTTGAAATTTAGTTAAATCATCAAGTGTTAGTTTTATTTCGGTTTGTAGTTTTTTTGTGAATAGTATATTGTTGGCTGACTTATGTAGTATATTCAGATTGCTGATTATTTGTATATTATACTGTAAGGTGTTTTTTACCCTTTCAATTAACTCAATATCAGTTAAACCTATCGATACGGGGGAAAGACTATTATTATGTCGGAGTAAAAATTTTGTACGGGTTTCCTCAAGGCTGATTAACATTTTATCTGTTGCGGACAAATGCAGACTAAAATGCAGTTGTGACTCGGTTATTATTTTAGTAATGTTTTTTCGTTGTAATTCTTGTGTCGCGTAGATTATAATAAACAGTAGTGTAATAACTCCAAACATAAGATATATGTTTTTTAATATTGATGTTGAATGCGGTTGTGGTACTACAGTTATGTTAGCATTCACTTTAATTTAACACTATTTTTTCTAAAGCAGTAAAAACATCATGGTGGACTCCAAAATAGAATCCGCCTCCTAAATTATTTAAAATTTGGCGTTGGATGGGATTTCGATAACTTAATAACATAAACGCATTTCGAATTTTAACTTTATCACTAGCAGATAAATCATTTTGAACAGCCCATACATATCCTGGATAACTTGGAGTTTCCCAAATAATTTTAATGTTATTCTTATTTAAACGACCATCGTGATACATTTCATTAATGATACCGGAATGTGCTACACCAACATCAACGCGACCTTCACGTACCCATTGAGCCGTTCGGTCATGTGCACCTGAATATTCTACTTTGCTAAAATATGTATTCGGAATAATATTTTTTTCTTTTAAAAAATGTCGTGGCATATAATGTCCTGTGGTAGATAAATGAGATCCGAAAGAAAATGTTTTACCTTCTAAATCTTTAAGTGAGTTAATGCCACTATCTACTTTAACTAAGAATACACTACGGTAGGTCTTGTCAATGTCACGCATCACAAGTGGTTGAGCGTGACTCTTTTGGTGTGCAATAACGTAGGTGACACCACCAAATAATGCTAAATCAATTTTTTTTTCCGAAAACATCGTTAGAAAATCTTGATAACTCGTAGGAAAAATTAACGTTGTTTTTATTCCCAAAGCAGTACCCAAATATTGTAACAAGGGTTGATATTTTTTTTGCATACCCACCAAACTTTGATCGGGTAACACTGCCACCTTTAAATGTAATAAATTGATCTCACCGGCACTACGATTGCACGATACCAGTAAGAATATAGTTATTACTAATGGGCTAATGAAAGCGGTACAACGATTCATAATGCAGTATTTTTTTTCAAGTATTTCATTATTATTTATGTGACTTTGGTGCGCAAATGAATGACCGTATCTTTATTAATTACAAATTTATATGCACCTACTAGTTATAGGTTATAT
>CAYQUC010000070.1:8300-16968 GCA_964420605.1 uncultured Thioalkalispiraceae bacterium
TAAAATAACAAACTCAATATAATACTGGCCGGTGAGAATAAAGGGTAATGATTAGTCATGCTGTAATCTCTGCTTAAAATGAAGATTAGGTTTCTTTTGTTAATACACTATATTTAACAATTCTTATTAATAGTTTCATTTTTTATATTCCCTAAATTTATACTCAAAAAAGAAAAAAATTTATTGCTATGATTAAGTATTCTACGTTTAAAATATAATTTTCTTGTTTGTGAGCTAATTATCGTTTGTTATTTCTAAACGCTTTTCTTTTGTTCTACTGTAATGATATGTGCTTAAAGAGATGATACAGTTTAAAATAGCTTTACAATTATTGAGGAACTTATGAGACACAAAAATATTATAGATGAGCAGTTATCAATGGTTAAGAGTACTGAGTTTAGTGATAGTTTTTCTAGCAATACTGAAAGTGAAACACAAGACTTTATAAATGAGATTAATTGTTTACCACAAAATTTGGATGCTAGTGGTTTGTACGTTTATCAAACTGGACGAAACCGAGAAGAGTTAAGGTTAGATGTTGATGGTCGATATCCTCAAATGGAAGCTAGTGGCGTTATTAATAGTGGGTTACGCAATCGTATTCACTGGGTTGCTCGTTTAAAGCCCCAAGGGACTGATAAAATGATTGGGAATATTTGGTATAAGGACGGTAATACGGCCAGTTTTCCTTACGTGTCCGTTCGCATATCGATTAATCGAAGTGCTGATGAACAAAAACGTACAGTGAAAGTAGCATTTTTAGGAATTAATTCTCATTCAAGTTCTCGCCTCTATCGTTTTGAATCACGCTATTTTCACCCTGTTGAACTAGAATTTGATCGTGTTTCGGATGTTGCTAGCGATGATGCTGTGACGGAAATCAATACATGTGCTCACCCAAATCGACCCACACGACTTGAATGTGAGCGTTTAAGTATAAATACTGTTTTTCAGCGAGCTGGTTTTGATGTTACTACATCTGGTGGTAATGGCACTATTCCAATTGATGAGGCGGGTACAAACAGTACCTGGAGTAATGCTGAAATGCACGATGCAATGCAAAGTTATTGGTCGCGTTTTGCTAATAAACCGCAGTGGGCAACCTGGGTTTTATTTGCTAATTTACATGATTCGGGAAAAGGTTTGGGGGGGATCATGTTTGATGATATTGGACCAAATCACCGGCAAGGAACTGCTCTGTTTGAAAACTCGTTTGTTTCCGATGCTCCAATAGGAGATATCAATTCTGAAGCTTGGGTGTCAAGAATGCGTTTTTGGACTGCAGTTCATGAAATGGGACATTCGTTTAATTTGGCTCATTCTTGGCAGAAGGCGTTAGGGACTTCATGGACGCCAATACAAAATGAAGCAGAAGCACGTAGTTTTATGAATTATCCGTTTTTTGTAAATGGTGGCGCGACTGCTTTTTTTGCAGACTTTGAGAATAGATTTAGTGATAGCGAGTTATTATTTATGCGACATGCACCAAGTCGTTTTGTTCAAATGGGTAATGCAGATTGGTTTGATAACCATGCTTTTGAGCAAGCTAATGTATTAGAAAAAAATTTATTTAATTTGCAATTAAAAATAAACCGATCCGTTTCCAAGTATGAATTCCTTGAACCTATTATTTTAGAAATGAAACTAAGCAATATTTCAAGTGGGCCATTATTAGTTGATGAAAACATATTAACTGCTGCCCACAATATAACGGTTATCATAAAGCAGAAAGGAAAGCCTGCCAGAGAATGGCATCCATTTGTACGTTATTTGCGTAATATCAGCCAACAAGTCTTGTATCCTGGTGAATCAGTATTCGAGTCATTGTCCGTTTCAATGGGGATTAATGGCTGGGATATAGCAGAACCAGGACAATATACGGTACAAATGTTATTAACAGTCGATGGTGGCGATATAATATCTAACCCGGTTAGTTTACAGGTGTTGCCTGTTAGCAGTTATGATGCTCAGTGTTGTGCTCAGGATATATTTTCAGAAGATGTTGGACGTATTTTGGCTTTGAATGGAAGCAGGGAATTAAGTCGAGGCAATGATATATTGAATGATTTAATAGAACGATTACCTGATAGTCAAATAGCAAGACATGCACGAATTGCTTTAGCTATTCCGTTAGTGCGTGATTATAAAACTTTGGCGGAAAAAAATGGTAGTGTTGTCATTAATACCATAACGGCTAATCTAGACGAGGCAGAAAAAGTATTAAATACTGTATTATTAAATGATTCAGATTCAACAGCAAATACAGTTGGACACATTGAATTTAAAAAAATAGTGGATTCATGCACTAGTGCATTTGCACAACATGGTCATGAATCAAAAGCTAAAAATTACTCTGAACAATCTTATAAAACCTTGTTATCGCGAGGAGTTCCTGAGTGGGTTTTTGGGAAAAGTAGCGTTATTAAAAAAATGTCAGAAGCTAAAAAAAATAAAAACAACAGTAAATCGGATGTGCCTGCTTAAAGTGGCTAAATGAGTATTGTTAGAGGTGATTATTTATTTATGAAAACTTAGTCACTTTTGACTAAGTTAATAAATGAAATTTATTAGTCTAAAAAACAAACAGTATCTGATGCTCTATTATAAATTAATTTTTAAAAATACAATTTGATACCTATTTTAATGAAAGTATATATTGTAATTTAACAATAAAAGAGTATTATCTTTTTTTATATCAAATATGGAATAGATTTTATTCATAAAATCGTACTCCTTCCTACCATGATTACACTGCAAAATAGTGATCTGCTATTTTCGATGCTATATAAACAATTTTTTTGTTAAATAAATTTTTTATTATAGATTAAAGGTCAAATAAATATATACAAAATTATTCAGTATACTTTTTATCTGAATGTAGCAGTGTTAATAATAACAATTTAAAGGGATTTCCTAATGAATAAAATAACCTATTATTTTAAAACACTGATTCTAATCAATATCTTATTCTATAGTTATTCTGCACATGCTGAGAACTGGTGTGCATATCAATCACCACTTTTATCTCTAAATTATTCAGTCTGTGGACCAAGTCCCGAAGTTTTAGCGACTTCTTTTTGTAATGGATGGGCAAATTATGAGGCAGATTCATACTATTCGTTAACGAGTACTTCAGTGGTTGTACCTGCAAAACCTTACTCGCCACTTCCACCTGAAACACCTAATACTTTTACATTTGGATGTTCAACGACAGGGATTCCGATTAATTCAAATGATCCTCGAGGGTTAGGTCCTCTAACTTCGACTACTACTAATTCTATCGCTCAAACATTTCAAGGAATACCTAAAGCACTTAAGAGCAGTGAATATAAGGGATGTAGTGACCTGAAAACTGTGGATTATGTGCGAATATCAACCGGAGAAAATATTTTTTCTGAAATAGATTATCAATCCAATAGTCCCTCAAAATTGGATTTTATACGCTATTTTAGTTCAGAAAACGCTAGTTTGAGTTCGATTGCTTTGGGTTGGTCACATAATTATAATAAAAGTATAGATATTGTAACTGATTCTTTAGGTTTAACTGTTGCTACAGTTAAGCGGTTAAGAGGCCGGTTATTACATTTTACGAAAACTACTACAAATTTGTGGTTAGCAGATAGCGATGTTCGTATTAGTTTGACATCGTTTCCAACATTTCATGAGTTGACATTACCTGACGATACTCGTGAAATATACAATTTGGACGGTCAATTAACCTCTATTGTTTATATTAATGGCTATAAAATAGCTCTTATATATGATGCTAATAATTTATTAACTACTATTACCGATAATGTAGGTTATTCTTTTACTTTGATTTATGATTCATTTAATAGAATCGAAGGAGTTAATGCATCAGATGGTCGTAGTTTTGGATATCGCTATAATCAGGGTTTACTGGATAATGTTAGTTATATTGATGGCGCTATTAAATCGTATATTTATGATGATCTCAACCAACCAAATATGTTGTCGGGTGTTACAAATGAAGAAGGTGTTCGATATTTAACATGGACATATGATAAGTATAATCGAGTTTTATCAACAGAACACGAAGCTGGTTTAGAAAGAGTAGATTTTAGTTATCAATTTAATGCTTCAAGCTCTGATTTACTTAGATCCGTAACTAACTCTACTGGTGATACTAACTATACGTTTCAAGTTGTTGAAGGCGTTCCATTGTTGAGTTCTGCCACTGGTGTTGGTAATAGCGAATGCGACAAAGGAAATCCAACGTATACTTATGCACTTAATGGTAATGTGTTATCAAAAACTGTTTATGGTAGAACAATTCAATTTAGTAATTATGATGAAAAACATAATGCACAAACTATTATAGAAGGCTTTAGTACACCAGAAGTTAAAACAACATCATTTTCATATAACCCAAATTTTTATCAGAGAGTAGCATCAAAAACTGAAGAATCGGTTTCAGCATCATCTGGAGTTAAAGTAACTCGATATCGTTATGATATTTATGGGAATATAACTAATATATTAATAGAGGGGTATACCGTCTCAGGAGCACCAGTTAATCGTTCTATTTCATATGAATACACTGGACCGTTAAATCAATTGTCCTTAATTGATGGCGCAAGACCAAATACTCCAGAAATAAATGATATTAAGCGATTCAATTACTATCAAAATATTGCGGTAAATGGTTCAAGTCGAGCACGACTACGTAGTGTTGATAATGCCGGTATTCTAATTCGAAGTAATATCCAATATACCACTAGTGGAAAATTGAGTAATGAAATTAGAACCAATGGTCTATCTATAACAAATCAATATTATAATTCGGCCGGTAAAGAACGTCTTCTGTCCTATATTGAGACAGTAGGAACCAAATCTAGAGCAGTAAATTATTCATTTTTTCCTTCGGGTAACATATCGTCTATTTCGTTTACGGGATCACTTAATGATTTTGTAGTTTTTATTAGCTACGATCAATTTGGACGAATAAATGGTATGACTGATTCTCTTGGTAATGACATTAACTACTTATTAAATAAAAACGGTGATGTTATAAAAAGCGATTTATATAATAATTTCAGTGTTCCTGTACTTGCTCCAACTAGAACCGTGAATCAAACATTCAATATTGATGGTCGTTTAGAATCAGTGGTGTCAGCTAACGAAAAAATTGATTTTATTTATGACTACAGAAGTTTAAATTTCACGACGATAAGAGGTCTTCAGTCTATAGAAATAATGGATACAACCTATGAGTTTGATGGTTTAAATCGTTTAAACCGTGTATTGGTTGGGCTAGGCATTACTCCAAGTAGCACATCAAAAATTACCGAATTCAGATATGGCTTAAATGATAAGTTAGCGGTAACAACCGAACCAAATCAAGCTGTAACCAATTATATTTATGATGATTTGGGTAATTTACTAACAAAGAATATTGGATATAGTTCATCCATTAATTTTAGTTATGATGAAAATGGTAATCCAGTTTCTAAAAGTACAGAAAATAATACTGTTGCATATTCCTATGATAGCTTAAATCGAATTACTTCAATTAAAGGGACTGACATAACAAATAATGTCACAGCAACCTATGATTTGTGTCTTGGTGGAGTAGGACGATTGTGTAGCGTTCAAGATGCTAGTGGTTTAACTCAATATGAATATGATGGTTTTGGTCATGTTATAAAACAAACGCATACAGAAATGGGATTAGATTACATTACCTCATATTATTATGATTTATTTAATCAACTTCTGTATACAGTTTATCCATCAGGACGTATTGTCAATAATTTTTACAGTACTACAGGCAAAATTCATTCTGTTGATACAATAAGTAACGGTATATCATCAATTATTATTGATGATATTAAGTATACTGCTGATGGCAAAGTATCCAACTTTTTATACGGTAATGGTTATTCTGAGAGTCGAATATTTGATTCAAAAGGACGCTTAATATCACAAACGATGCCAAAGAAACCTATTATTGATACAACGGCACCGATAATCACTCCGCCATATAATATTGTAGTAGAGGCTACTGCGATATTAACACCAGTCTTACTGGGTTCGGCAACGGCTACTGATGATGTGGATGGTGCTGTAATAGCAACTGTCGAAAACAATGGACCATTTCCCTTGGGTAATACTACTGTAACATGGTCTGCTACCGATACTTCTGGTAATACAGGGACGGCAACGCAAACAATATCTGTGTTTGACAATACAGCACCAATTTTGTCAGCACCAGAAGATGTATGGTTAATTAGTAATATAGCCTTAACTGTAGCTTTAGGTGATGTTACAGCAAGTGATATTTTTACGCCTTTAAATATTAATAATGATGCTCCTGTTAATTTTCCAGTTGGTGTGTCTACTGTAACTTGGACGGCACTAGATGCAAATGGTAATTCAACAATGGCAACTCAAACTGTAACAATAACTACAGTAGATGCTGCAGGATCTGATTTAATTTTACCTACTGTTACTGGACCTGAAAATTTGATAGTTGAAGCATCTAGCAAATTAACACCTGTAGTATTAGGAGTGGCATCTGCAGTGGATAATGTGGATGGATTTATATCTGTTGTCCCTGATCAAACAGGGCCGTTTGAAATAGGTAGATATACTATAAAGTGGACAGCAACAGATAGTAATGGAAATGATGGTATTGCATTACAAACTTTAACTGTTCAAGATACCACCGCACCAATTATATCTGCGCCAGAAGATATACTTATTATAAGTGATGTCGAAATTGAAATTGATCTTGCTTTTGCAACAGCAACGGATTTATTTTTAGATGAGGTGACTAATGATGCACCAAATCCATTCCCCGTTGGTACAACAGTAGTGACTTGGACAGCAACGGATATAAATAAAAATAGTGCAACAGCAAAACAAATTGTTACGGTTACACCTATTGCATTAAATAACACTGTGTCTCTTAATGCTGTTTCATTAATGACTGATGAGAAAAATCCTAGTGACTTATTAACAAATAATTCATTTGTTATTAATTCATCACAAGAATCTACTGTCCTTGTCATAATGGTATCTGATAATAAGGGTGAAACACTACCCGCTAAAGTTTGGTACAGAGCGAGTAAGTACAGTCGTTGGACTATTTCAAATATATCTCACATATCTGGTTTTGTTCCAGATGTCATGATGATTGTAAGCGATAGTAAAATTGATCTGTGGCAGAAGACAGTTAAAAACAATAAATTGCATCATACGCAACAATCATTTAATGGTAAAGCATGGGCAGAATCAAAATCTCTTCAAGCAGTTTCTCATTTTATTTGGTCTCCAAGTCAACCCGATGCTGCATTGCGTCCTGAAGTCACATGGACTTATGAATACGGTACTAGAGGAAATATAGTTAATCGAAAAATGGATGAGTTTAATTCATATATTTATGACATATTCGATCGGTTAATTAATGATTTAAGAAATGATATTAGGTATGAGTATGATTTAAATGATAATCTTATCAGTTATGGTAAATACCCTAAAGTGACAAATTTAAACTATATTCCTGGAACCAATATTTTAAATTCAATTGATACTACAAATATCGAAACGGATACTATCGGTAATGTCACTAATGATGGAAAACACATTTATACTTATAATGACCATAGCCGACTAACTTCTGTCGATACAAATATTATTTATATTTATAATGCATTTGGACAACGAACCCGTAAAATTACACCATCAGATATAACGGTATATCATTATAATGTCGCTGGTATGTTAATTAGTGAATCTGATCAAACAGGAAAAACTATTAAAGAATATGTTTATTTAAATAATCAACCAATTGCGATCTATAATACGAGTTCCTTGGGAGAACCAACAGTTGCATATGTACATACCGAGCACCTCAATACGCCTCGTCGAGTAACAGATTCTATCGGAAAAGTTATCTGGTCTTGGGATAGTGATGTTTATGGTACGACTGAAGCGAATACTGATCCTGATGGTGATGGTGTGTTATTTGAAATGAATTTACGGTTCTATGGCCATTACTTTGATAAAGAAACTGGATTGCATAATAATTACGATAAGTATTATGATCCGAATACTGCGCGGTATATTACAGCAAGTAATCAAAGTATCGGTAATGAAATGAATAAATTTGCCTTTTTATCTGGAAACCCACTAAAACGCCCGGATCTATATTGTATAGGTAATCAGAATTTTAATAGAAACTTTGAGATTTACAGTTCTGCCATTAACCGCTTGTATAAGATTACTCAGTCAAACGTTACAGGTCTAAAAGGCTATCAAAAAGAAGGGATTTCAAATTCTATTACAGCTCTGTTTGATGAACCAAATATACACTGTACTAAAAGAACCAGTAATCTTTCTGAACTGTTGCAAAGTAATAATATTAACAATGATATACAAATTAAAGTTAATAATATTGGAGTCTTAACAAATAAGAACAAGTTTAGTGAAGTTAAAGAACCTTAGTTCGTCAAATTTAACCTTAATATAAATTGTGTGCTTGCCATATCTGATATTTTCAGGTATGGCCATAGCATTTAATCTATAGAAAAAATAACAACTTAATTACTATCAAATATAATAATAAATGGGATCCAATGATGAACAATCGTAACCGCAAAATAAACCACACCCTATTAAAATTTACCTACCTGACTTACCTTGG
>CAYQUC010000071.1:0-16876 GCA_964420605.1 uncultured Thioalkalispiraceae bacterium
GGGGGCCACTCTATTCAGCTGAGCTACAGGGGCACTATACGGTGAATGATATCCTGAATTTGTTGTAGAAGGAATACTCTAACTTAATTAATAAGGTAGCTTGCAGAAAGACAATAGGATTGCAGTGTTATTACGCTGAAATAGGTGAATTTACTATTGAATTGGTCGCAACGGATTCACCGCTAGCGCCATATAATAATATTTGATTTGGTTGCCCTAAAAGAATAGCAAGGCTTTCTCTAATTTGTCTGCGGTTATTTGACAATATGATGCCGTTAACTGCATTTTTATTTTTACAAATTTTTAGTGAATTTTCAATTTCTAGCCATAGACTTGTGCATTGAGGGAAATTTTCCTGAATGATTTCGTAGACTGTTTGGATATTAGTTGATTTTTTTTCTGTTTGTAACAACGTTTTGAGTTGGGTATCATGTACTTCAATTGCAGTAATTATTTGTTTTTTTTGATGTGCGATTTCAGCTAAATTGTCAAATGAACTATCCGACAACACAGACTTCTCGTTATTTAATAACTCGAGTAGTTCATTTATATTGGATAAAATAGTTGTTAAGTTAGTTTTGATTTGTTGGCTTTTCATATTAACTTGTTTCGTCTAATCCTGTTTCAAAATCAATCATTTTTTCAGCAACGCTGTCCGGATCAACTTCAAATGTACCATCATTGATTGCACTTTGAACCGACTGAACCCGTTGGGTGTCCACAACTGGTTGGCTGGCAAGTCCCATTTCCAACTCTTTTAAACGTGCCGCAGTATCAGTTAAACTAACCGTATCCGCTTTGCCTTGTTGTCCATTTGCAGCACCGGCTTTTGCGGTAGCGCCTGAAGTAGTGGGGCTGACAGTACTCGACGCTGATTTATCAGATTTAAGTTCTGATTTTCGTGAATTTGGGCCAGATATTTCCATAACAATAATTTAACCTCTATAAAATTACATTCATGATAGCGGCCAAATGAGTTAAAACTTTAGTGATTGTGTTAAATTATTGACACATATCACATATTTACTTTCACTGTATTTGGAGCTATTACGGTTGCTTGTAATTCACGTTTACTACGGTTATTTTTAACTTTTACAATTTGCCCCTTAGCGCCATCGGATAAAGCCTTACCTTTTGTCCTAATTAAAATACCACCTGTTTGAGCAATAATATTTACTTCCTGTCCGCGTTTTATGATGATGGCTGGCTTTAATGCTGTAGCTGAAATCTTTCTACCAATCGCGATATTGCGTTTAGCAACTTTCCCGATGATATTGTGTGGTTTGTGAAAAAATTTTGTATTTGAATTAGAAATCTCAATATTATCAATCACTAAGTCGTTTTTTGAAATAACAGTACCACGACTTATAAAACGACGGGCATGTACAATATCCTGTTTCATGGTGACAAAAGCACGAAGATAGAGTGTCCATTTTGATTTTTCACTGCAACGTAATCCGACACTAACGTTTCCTAGCCGTTGTTGTTTTCCTGGAAAAAATGCTGATATTTTTTTGCTGTCACAGTGCTTTAACTTGATTCTTGAATCCCACCGTGCAAACTCTATATGCACACCAGACTTGGGTGAGTAATGCTGTTGAATAAAATTTAATGCTAATTTACGTAATTCAAGCATTGATTGCGGAGCAGCTTTGGCCATTAAATCAGCAGGAAGAATTATGCTAATACAAAAGGGTAGTATTAAATACCGGAATAGTTGTGCCGGTGTCTGTGATTTTTTAAATTTCATTATATTAATCATAATCTTATAACCATCGGTAACTATCAGTCATAAACCTAACGAATCGCCATGGGATTGACTTATTGATAAAATTTGTATTTTGTCGTTTTAAGCTATTGAATTCATTTGAATTAGACATTGCTAACGTGTTCTCCAAAAATTGTTATTTAAGACTGTACTCGACATTTTTTATTACAATGGCGTATTATTTTTCTTGCAATGCCTGTGCCGAATAGTAACTCTCAAGAAAATAGTCCAGTGCGCCGATAAGAGCTTAGATATTCATAATACGCATATTACCAAAGTGTAAGAAGAGGTAGAGAAATGGCTAGTGTACTTGATGGTGTTGATAAACGGACACAGCTTGTTGGAGCGAACCGCTTAGAACTCCTTATTTTCAAATTAGGTGCTCGACAAAAATATGGGATTAATGTTTTTAAAGTTCAAGAAGTTATTCATTGTCCAACATTAACCGCAATACCAAATTCCAATCCGATTGTGTGTGGTATTGCAAATATGAGAGGGCGTACCATTATGGTATTAGATCTTGCTCATGCCGTGGGGTTACCACCACTAAAGGATAAAAAAGATAATTTTGTTATTATTGCAGAATATAATCGTGTGGTTCAAGGGTTCTTAGTGGAGTCAGTTGATCGAATTGTTAATATGAATTGGAAAGAAATTTTACCACCGCCAAAAGGCTTGGGTAAAGATAACTACATGACTGCTGTCACCCGAGTCGATGAAGAAATGGTTGAAATTATTGATGTTGAGAAAATTTTTGCTGAACTGTCAGGCGTATCGACCGAGATTCCTGAAGAGGCAATAATAGAAGTTGATAGAGTAGTTACAGTTATGGTTATTGACGATTCATCTGTTGCACGTAATCAAATTAAACGCACTTTAGAAAAAATGGGTATGGCAGTACTTATAGGAAAAGACGGTAATGATGGTTTAAGACAATTAAAAGAGATTGCCGATAAGGGTGATGTTTTTGATACTCTTGACTTGGTCATTTCGGATGTTGAAATGCCCGTGATGGATGGCTATACCTTAACAACTGAGATTAAAGCCGATGAGAGAATGAAAAAGTTGCCAGTATTGCTACACACTTCATTAAGTGGGGTATTTAATACCACTATGGTAGAAAAAGTTGGTGCAGATAAATTTGTTCCAAAATTTAATGCTGAAGAGTTATCGACCGAAGTTAAAAAATTATTGATTAATTTTAAACGTATATAATTAAACCTCAAAAAAAGACAGATACGTGACTCAAATATCAAAACAAGAATACGAAATCTTTAGAGATTTTCTTGAAAGTGCCTGTGGCATTGTTTTAGGTGAAAATAAGCATTATTTAGTGACGAGTAGACTAAATAAATTAACGCATGAATTTTCATACCCAGATCTAGGGGCAATGTTAACGGAACTGAAAAAAAATAAAAATAACAAACTAAAACAACGTGTCGTTGATGCGATGACAACCAATGAGACAATGTGGTTTCGTGATAAATATCCTTTTGAAATGTTACAACAAATAATGTTACCTGAATTAGCAAAAAACAGAATCAAGCCTATCCGAATTTGGTCAGCGGCATGTTCGTCGGGACAAGAATCTTATTCTATTAGTATGACTAGTAGTGAATTTCAAATGAAAAACCCTGGGGTCTTAAAAACGGCTGTAGAAATTGTAGCAACTGATATATCCCCGAGTATGTTGAAAATGGCAAAAGACGCTAAATACGATAAGCTCAGTATAAATAGAGGGTTAACAGAAGAGCGTCGTAAACGATTTTTCAAAGAAGAAGAAAATCAATGGGTTGCAAACGCAGATATTTGTAAACGAGTTCGGTTTACTGAATTAAATTTAACCGGAAGTTATGCCTTATTAGGCAAGTTTGATATTATCTTTTGTCGAAATGTTTTAATTTATTTTTCATCTGAACTAAAAACAGATATTTTAGTCCGAATGGCTAAAACTTTAAACCCTCGTGGTTTTATCTTACTTGGTGGCTCAGAATCACCAACGGGATATTGCGATGCCTTTGATATGGTCCGCACACCATTAGGTGTTTTGTACCGTTTACGCGAAGGCTGGCGTGGCTAAGCTCTGGCTAAACATCGGCCAAATGGGTGTTTTCTTGCCGTACGGCAATTAACTTGTCCACATTCAACTCCTATCTTATTGATATTCCATGAATAGTTAACTTGGCATGGCTGTTGCAGTTATCAACTGTACAAGACAACCAAGAGATATAAACTATGCCAAACTGGAATTCAATTTTAGGATCACATCAACACTCAATTAAAGTTTTTACTGCACGTTCAAAAATTTTGGCAGCTAATTTAGCCAATGCAGATACTCCAAATTATAAAGCTCGTGATCTGGATTTTAGGCAAATGTTGAATAATTATAAAAACATTACATCTTATGACGCACCTTTACAAACTAATAATGCGCGCCACATGCAACCAATTGGGTTTGTTTTTGGTGGTCAACTTAAATATCGACAACCACAACAAAGTTCACTCGATGGTAATACTGTTGAAGATCAGATTGAAAAATCAGAGTTTCTAGAAAATGCCATGCGCTATCAAATTAGTGTTCGATTTATTAGTGGTAAATTCAAATCACTACTATCAGCTATAAAGGGAGAATAAGACATGTCACTGTATTCCATATTTGATATCGCGGGTTCAGCAATGAACGCTCAAAATATTCGATTAAATACTACAGCCAGTAATTTAGCAAATGCTGATTCGGTGAGTAGTACTCAAGCAACAACTTATCGTGCACGACAACCTATTTTTGCTCAAATGATAAATGGTCTTAATGATAAGCATAATGGTGTACAGGTGTTAGGCATTGTCGAAAGTAATGAACCACTACGCAGTGAATATAACCCAACACACGCTATGGCAAATAAAGATGGTTATATTTATCGTCCTAATGTCAATGTCATTGATGAAATGGCTAATATGATTTCAGCTTCACGGTCGTATCAAACTAATGTTGAAGTTTTAAATACTGCAAAACAAATGATGATGCAAACACTTTCTATCGGACAATAATAAAATAATATAATGAAATTATATAATCGACAAAAACAGGTTAGAGAACATGAATCCAATTGATAAAGCATTACCAACTCCTGAGACTTTGGGCTTAACCAAAACACACGATGCGCATGATAAGCCGCGACTTGGTCAAGAAGATTTTATGAAGTTAATGACAGCTCAAATGAACCACCAAGATCCAATGAAACCAATGGAAAACGGTGAGTTTATTACTCAGATGGCACAGTTTAGTCAAGTAAGTGGCATGAGAGATATTAAAAATTCTTTTGCGACTTTAGCGAGTTCATTGCAATCTAATCAAGCCTTGCAAGCGTCAAGTTTAGTTGGGCGTTCGGTGTTAGTTCCTGGTGATAGGGTCGAGTTGCCAGAAGCAGGAAAAATAACAGCTGCAATAGATTTACCCCAAGCAACAAATGATTTACGGGTTAATATTTTAAATGGTTCGGGTGAGCTTGTGCATACATTAAACCTTGGGCAACACAAAGCAGGTACCGTAGCTGTATCTTGGGATGGTGTTATAACCAAAAAAATAAAAGATGCCGATGGTGAATTACAAACAGTCACTGAAAAAGCAACACCTGGACAATACAGTTTACAAGCGGCATTCATGGCCGATGGTAAGTCCCAAGCAGCCAAAACGTTAGTGGCCGATGCTGTTGAATCAGTATCACTTGGTAAACCGGGCGAACCGATTGTGCTCAATTTAACAAATTCAGGAACAATGAAACTTCCTGATGTAAAACAAATAATGTAACACAGTAGCAATGAGGAGAGAGAAATGCCATTTAGAGCAGCGTTAAGCGGTATACAATCCGCTGGTAAAGAGTTAAAAATGATCGGTAATAATGTTGCAAATGCAAGCACCAGTGGTTTCAAAAAATCACGTGCTTCATTTGCGGATGTTTATGCTGCTTCGGATATAGGCTCATCATCTAATACCATCGGTTCAGGTGTCCGGATATCAGGAATCACACAACAGTTTAGTCAGGGTAATATCGATTTTACAGACAATAATCTTGACATGGCGATCAATGGTGGCGGTTTCTTTATGTTTGATAAAGGCGGTGAGCGGGTTTATTCACGAGCAGGAGCAATCGAAATTGATCGCGAAGGATTTATGGTTAATACCGATAACTTAAAACTAATGGGAACTAAGGCGGATGACAATGGTAATCCAACCGGTGAAACTGGTCCTTTGTCACTTGATAATTCAAATATTGAACCGCGAGAAACAGGATTGATTACGGTGGGCGTAAATTTAGATAGCTCAGAAGAAAAGCCGTTATTCGAACCTTTTGATCCTAATGATGCAGGTTCTTTTAATCATTCTACCTCACTAACCGTTTATGATTCACTCGGTACAGCACATCAATCTACAGTTTTTTTTGTGAAAAGCGAAATACCAAATCAATGGGATGTCCATACATTCGTCGATGGTAAAAATGTGAAAGGAGCAGAAGCGCCTCCGTATGAAGCTAATGTCATTAATTTTAATGGCTCTGGTGCGTTAACGTTGGTTGATGGTATACCAATCCCCCCCGGGCAAATTGAATATCCAGGTTATGTTACGGAAACAGGTTCTGAGCCGATAGATATTACGCTTGATTTTTTAGCGGCAACACCAACAACGCAGTTTGGATCAAAATTTAATGTTAATGCCTTAACACAAAATGGCTATGCTACAGGACGTTTAACCAGTTTAGATATCGACGAAGAAGGCATAGTGCGTGCGCGTTATACCAATGGTCAAACACGAACCTTGGGTCAAGTACAATTAGCTGATTTTCCAAATTCACAAGGACTGCGACAATTGGGTGACTCGACTTGGGCAGAAAGTTTTGAGTCGGGTATTCCGTTATTAGGCACACCAGGTTCGGGTAAACTAGGTTTAATACAATCTGGTGCATTAGAAGGTTCCAATGTTGATTTAACGGAACAGTTGATCAATATGATTTCGGCGCAACGAAATTTTCAGGCAAATGCCCAGGTGATAACTACGGCAGATGCAGTAACACAATCTGTCATTAATATTCGTTAACAAAAAAAGGTTTACTAAATGGATCGTATGCTTTATGTCGCAATGTCGGGTGCAAAACAAATTTTGCATGCGCAGGCAATCAACTCTAATAATCTCGCTAATGTCAGCACCACTGGTTTTCGAGCTGAGTTGGTTGATGCCGAAAGTCGACAGTTATACGGTCCAGGTCATGCATCTCGGGTTAATTCTATCATTGATAAAACCTCTACCGATTTTACTAATGGCACAATAGCAACAACTGGACGAAATTTGGATGTAGCCGTAAATGGTAAAGGTTGGTTTGTGATTCAAACAAATAATGGTACTGAAGCATTAAGCCGTAATGGTAATTTTAAAATTAGTGCAGAAGGTATGTTGGTTAATAATAATAACCAGCCAGTGATGGGGGAGTCCGGACCAATTTCAATTCCACAAGCACAAAAAGTAGAAATTAATGGTAATGGTACAGTTAGTGTTGTTCCGGTAGGTGAACCCGCAACGGCTGTAGTAGTGTTAGATCGATTAAAATTAGTAAATCCAAATAATGGTGATTTAATTAAAGGCTCCGATGGTTTAATTAGATTAAAAGACGGTAGTGAGTTTACTAATGATGCAAGTATTAGCATCGTATCTGGTTCTCTTGAAAATAGTAATGTTAACGCCATCGGTGCAATGGTTAACATGATTGAATTACAGCGACAGTTTGAAATGCAGATAAAATTAATGCGTCAAGCAGAGCAGAATGATGAGCAAACCGCTCAAATGTTACGACTAAATTGAGTACGCAATTTAGAAGTCAAAAATCTTTAAAAATTAATTAGTACGTAATTTAGAAATTAAATTTTTTTTAAATCATATATTCTAAAAATAATTGGCACAAAATGTGCAGGTTATTCAATATTAATGTGGAGTAATTGATATGACTCAAGCGCTTTGGGTAGCAAAAACAGGTTTAGAAGCACAGCAAAATAAATTGGCGGTTATTTCAAATAACTTGGCCAATGTGTCAACCACGGGCTTTAAGCGCGATCGAATGTTGTTTGAAGATTTATTGTATCAAAATATCAGACAAGCTGGTGGTCAAAGCAGTGAAGATACCCTTTTACCAACTGGTTTAATGATTGGTACAGGTGTTCGAGCTGTTGCAACTCAAAAACAAAATACCCAAGGCAATATTAGTCAAACAGGTAATCAGTTGGATTTAGCTGTTCTAGGACGAGGTTATTTTCAAATTTTAAAACCCGATGGCACCACAGCCTATACTCGTGATGGTACATTTTCAGTAAATCAAGATGGACAAGTAGTAACCTCATCGGGTTATCATTTAGAGCCCTCAATCACCATTCCGGGTGATGCTCAGTCAGTTACAATTGGCACTGATGGTACGGTTTCAATATCGTTACCGGGCAATGCATCATCAATTGCAGGTGTAATTCAGTTGGCTGATTTTATTAACCCGGCTGGTTTACAGCCAGTGGGTGATAATTTATTTGTTGAAACTACCGCTAGTGGTACTGCTTTAATTAATAATCCAACTCAAAGTGGACTTGGTTCATTAGCTCAAGGTTCCTTAGAAGGTTCTAATGTGAATATTGTTGAAGAACTTGTGAGTATGATTGAAACACAACGTGCCTATGAAATGAATTCTAAAGCTATCTCAACAGCAGATGAAATGTTGCAATACGTGAATAATAATTTATAAATTTAATGGTTGATACATGATATTTAATAATCATTTCAATAATTTTAAAGCACTTATATTAATCGTCTTGATTATTAATGTAACCGCCTGCGCACGTAAAATTTCATTACGAAATCCGGCATATTCTCCAATATCACCTAAAATGATACATTTTGATGCACCTACTGACGGTGCTATATTCCAAAATGGAATGCGTGTCGGTTTTTTTGATAATATGCGCGCACGTGATGTCGGTGATATTTTAACAATCACATTGCGTGAGAATACCAATGCTAATAAATCAGCACGAACAGAAACTACCAAAGGCGCAATTATTAATGAAACATCACCAATTATAACAGGACAAGAAGTTAAGGTTAATGATAAAAATGTACTTCAAAATACTGTCGACTCTGATCGCCGGTTTTCATCTCAAGGGCAATCAGCTCAAAGTAACAATATGTCGGGTGAGTTAACTGTTACGGTAGTCAAAGTATTCCCTAATCGAAATTTATTAGTACGTGGTGAAAAATTAATAATGTTGAACCAGGGTAATGAATATTTACGCGTTATGGGTATTGTGCGTCCTGAAGATATTGAGTCTGATAATACTGTTATGTCGTCACGTGTTGCTAACGCACAAATTTCTTATGGCGGCGAAGGTGTGATTAATGACGCTAATAAAATGGGGTGGTTGAGTAAGTTTTTTCAAAGTGCGGCATGGCCGTTTTAGATTTTATTTAATTTTTATTTTAATCAAGAGTTATAATGGGTATGAAATGTTAATTATCTTAAAATTAAGCAAGGTTAAAAATATTATTTTAACAGCACTATTTTTGGTTTTGAGTTTTCAATCTATATCTGTTAAGGCTGAAAGATTAAAAGACATAACCCACATTGCAGGAGTTCGCGCTAACCAACTCTTAGGTTATGGCTTAATAATCGGTTTAAATGGTACTGGTGATTCAACTAATTCAGCACCATTTACTGAGCAAAGTATAAAAAGTCTCATATCAAGATTGGGGGTAACCATCCCAGGGAAATCGAGAATATCCATAAAGAATGTCGCTGCGGTTATAATTCATGCAGAGTTACCCGCGTTTGCAAAAAAAGGTCAAAAAATTGATATCACGGTATCATCGATTGGTGATTCTAATAGTTTAAGAGGTGGCACATTAATATTGTCACCATTAAAAGGTATTGATAATAAAATTTATGCCATAGCACAAGGTAATGTAATTGTTAATGGCTTTGGTCTCGATGGTGGTGACGGTTCTAGTATTACAGTCAATGTACCTAGTGTCGGGCGAATTCCAAATGGTGCGACTATTGAAAATACCATTGACACACCATTTGGTAAAGAAACTGATTTGGTTTTAAATTTAAATACAGCTGACTTTACTACCTCGGTTCGTATTACAAAAATTATTAATACAACCATGGGACCCGGTACTGCACGTTCTATTGATGCATCATCAGTTCATGTTAATGCGCCACAAGAGCGAAATCAACGTGTATCATTTATTGCTATGTTAGAAAACTTAACAATAGAACCCGGCAAGTCTGCTGCGAGGATAATAATTAACTCACGTTCAGGTACTGTTGTTATTGGCGAGAACGTTCGAGTATTACCAGCGGCTATTTCGCACGGAAGTTTAACCTTAACGATTTCAGAAAATGCTCGTGCCTCTCAACCTAATGCCTTAGCTTCAGGTGAGACAGTTATCGTACCACAGAGTACATTAGGATCCGAGCAAAAACAAAACCGGATGTTTCTTTTTCAACCAGGTGTTTCATTAAACGATATTGTTCGAGCAATCAATGAAGTAGGAGTATCACCAGGTGATTTAGTATCAATTTTAGAAGCCTTAAAAGAAGCTGGGGCTTTACGTGCGGAACTAATTGTTATCTAACGCTATATAGTATAAAAAATATGTCAATAGAAAACAAAGCAACTATATATAATGACATGTCAGGATTTTCGGATATGCGCCGTCTTGCTCGTGATGATCCGGATGCAGCATTACGTCAGGTGGCTGAACAGTTTGAAGCTATCTTTATGAAGATGATGCTTAAAAGTATGCGTGATGCGAGTATGGGTAACCCGTTATTTGATAGTGATCAATCTAAAATGTATCAGGAAATGTTTGATAATCAACTGTCGTTGAGTTTATCTAAAGATAGTTCAAACGGATTGGCAGATATTTTGGTTAAACAGCTCAGTGGTACAATTTCGAATGAAAATCAAAAAGAAATAGTTTTTAAACCATTGGATACAGAAAAATCCAATACTAAACAAGAACGATTTATCAATACCGTATTACCTTATGCCGAAAAAGCCGCTAAAAAACTAGGTACAAGTTCAGATGTTTTAATTGCTCAAGCTGCTTTAGAAACAGGTTGGGGACAAGGTGTGCAACGACACCCGGATGGTCGCAGTGGTTTTAATTTATTTAATATTAAAGCCAATAATAACTGGCAGGGTCCTGTAGTTTCAAAAATAACCGTGGAATACAAAAACGGAATAGCACAACGAGAACATGCTAATTTTAGAGCCTATACCTCCATGGATGAAAGTTTTAATGATTATGTGAATTATTTAAAATCCAACCCACGATACGAAAATGCATTAAAAAAATCACATGACCCATTAGCTTACATAAATGAATTGGCTAATTCTGGTTATGCAACTGATCCAAAATACGCAAGTAAAGTCCTTACTATAATGAATAACGATATCTCACCACAAATTAATTCTGGGCAAGCTAATAATATTGATAAGGGTGATAACTAATGGCCGGTAATGATGCTCTGGGTATAGGTCTATCAGGGACACTGACTACTCAGCGTGAGATGGCGACTACAAGTCATAATATTGCGAATGCTAATAATGACGGGTATTCGCGTCAACGTGTGCTTAAAACAACACGTGAACCACAGCATTTTTCAAATGGCGCAGTTGGTAGTGGAGTAAAAATTTCGTCGATTCGGCGCGTGCATGATGAGTTTTTAACGAACAATGTACGAGATAATACCTCATTAACCAATTCGTTTAAAATTGGACATCAATTAACTACTCAAGTTGATGAGTTATTGTCCGACCCCAAAGCAGGAATGGGACTGGTGTTGCAAGAGTTTTTTGATTCTGTTAATGGTGTTGCAAACGAGCCCTCATCGACCACGGCTAGACAAGTTATGATCACACAAGCAAACACGCTAACCAATCGTTTTCATGATTTGGATACTCGGTTAACGGATCTGCGATTAGCAACAAATAAACAAACAACACATATCGTAAGAGAAATTAATTTCCTAGGAAAATCTATCGCAAAGCTTAATACAACAATAACATTGGCGCAACAAAGTACCGGGCAGCCTGCGAATGATTTATTAGATAAACGTGATGTTGTTTTAAAAGAGTTGTCAAGTTTGATTAATGTTATCACTAAAGAACAAGATGATGGTTCGATAAACGTATTTATTGGGAATGGTCAAACATTAGTTCTTGGTTTAACGCCATCAAAATTGGATGTTGTTGTTAACGAATTTGATTCTTCAAAAGTTGATGTTGTATTTGTAGGTGAAGGTACAAAAACAGATATTACAAAATTTATCTCGGGCGGTGATCTTGGCGGGTTGTTGGAGTTTCAAAAAGATATTATTAATGGTTCTCAAAATGAATTAGGGCGAATATCGTTAGCTTTGGCTACAACCTTTAATGAACAACACGAGTCTGGCTTGGATTTGAAAAGTAACTTTGGTAAGAAATTTTTTACTGGTTTAAACACCACTATGCCGGAAGTAATCTCTGGAACAACTAATAAGGGTGATTTTCAAATATCCGCCAAAATTACAGACATATCTAAAGTAACCGCGAGTGATTACCGACTAGAATATACCGGTAAACAATATTTACTAATTAGGGTTAATGACAATACCACACTCAGTGAATCTGTTGATTTTCCTTCTGAAGTTTCAGTGGATGGGTTTTTGTTAAAGCTTGATTCGGGTGGAACCATAAAACCTGGTGATAGTTTTTTAATTAGACCGAGCCATGTTGCAGCAAAAAACATTGAAGTATTAATCAGTAATACTACCGAAATAGCGGCAGCATCACCTGTTCGATCTAAAAGCGGAATATCGAACTTGGGTGATGCGGAATTAGAACTTGATTTTCTTGAAGTCACCGATTTGGGTGAAGTAAAACAAAAAACAGTTGATATGAATGATGACGGTACGGTAAAAATTGCACAGTCAGGACAGGTAGCCACTTCTCATATAGCATTTAATATTGATGATACAGTTACCGAAAATACTGGTCCGACAAATATTATGATTAAAATATTAGGAAATAATCAATTACAGATTATTGATAAATCATCAGCGTCTTCGGATGACTCAGTTAAGGTGTTATCTGATCCTATTACGTATGATGCCAGTGATGATATATTTTTAACACCTGTTTTAAATGGCAAGCAGATTTCTGTGAGTGCCAAGTTAAAGGGAGACTTGGTAGCTGGCGATAGTTTTACGATTGAGTTTAATGATAACGCCATGGGAGATAACACTAATATATTGTCTTTGGCCAAACTGCATCGAGCTAATAACTTAATCGAAGGACGGGCTAACTTTAATCAAGCTTATGGTGAAATGGTTAGCCGTGTTGGTACGCGTACCCACGAGCTCGATATCAATGCTGAAGCACAACAAGTACTGTTGAATCAATCTATTCAGGCTAAAGAAGCAGTATCGGGTGTAAATATGGATGAAGAAGCGGCAAAATTGTTGCGTTTACAAACACAGTTTAAAGCCAATGCTCAGGTGATAGCCGCCGCGGACAAAACCTTTCAAGAAGTAATGTCTGTTCTAAGGCGTTAGCAGTTAAGTCTATGCGAATCTCTTCTAATCAAATTCATCATGTTGCAGTTAATGCCATGCTTGATCAACAATCGAAACTAAGCACTACGCAAAAACAAGTTGCTTCGGGAGAACGTATTACAACTGCTGCTGATGATCCTGTGGCTGCAGCGAGAATAGTTGATTTGCAACAATCAGTGGATAATTTTGAACAATTTCAGAGTTCTATAAATTCTGGACGTGCTAGATTAGAAATTCAAGAAGGTATTTTGGAAAGTGTGGTGGTATCGTTACAACGTGTGCGTGAATTGACCTTGCAAGCGAATAATGCGATACAAACAAATAATACTCGAGCATCAATAGCTGAAGAAGTCATGCAACTCAATGCAGAAATTACCAGTCTTGCAAATACAGTTGATAGTAACCACGATTTTTTATTTTCGGGATCAATCGTTAAATTTAAACCATTTTCTGAAACTACAACAGGTAATTACGTATACAATGGTGATGATGCTCAACGTATGGTCCAAATAGGACCGAATAGACAAATTTCAACTGGTAATTCTGGAACTGAAGTTTTTCGTTCAATTCGTGAAGGTAATGGTTCATTTAGTATTACTCAAAATCCAGATAATAAAGGCACGGCAGTTGCCAATCCAGGCTCGGTGAATAATGACTATACACCAGGTTTTTTTGTTCTGGAGTTTAACGAGTCTGAAAACTCAGGTGTCATTCAATATCAGGTGAGTGACATTAATGGTAATAAAATAATACCGTTAGCAAAGCAATATAAAGAAGATGGTTTAATTGAATTTATAGGTATCAAAACCTCATTCAAAGGAACGCCTCATGATGGAGATAGTTTTTTATTCTCACCAAGCAAAAATCAAGACGTATTTGCAACTTTACGTAATTTAGAAAATTCATTAAGAACCGCACGTTCTGGTGCTGAAGCTAAAACGAATTTATCAAATGAATTGAATCAAAGTCTAGTATCAATTGATCAGGCACTTGATAATGTATTGAAAATTCGTTCAAACACCGGATCTCGTCTACGGGCTCTGGACAATCAAGAAGAAATAAATTCAAACCATCTATTTCATTTAAAAGGAATTCAATCAGAAATTAAAGATTTAGACTACACTGAAGCTGTAACTCGGTTAAATTTGCGCTTAACTGGTTTGGAAGCATCGCAAAAAGCCTATGCGAAAGTCCAAAATTTATCGATGTTTGATTATATCTAGTGTAAATTCATACAATTATTATGTGCATACTTAAAGTATATACGCGTATTTAGTATTATCAGCTACACGACCAATCCTACTAAAACTTTAACACTAAATTAAAGTTTAATTTTTAAACAAGCCCTAAAGGATATTAAAGACCGGACGCTAGTGTTGGTGGGAGCGGTAAATGTTTGCCTTACTAGGACAAATATATCCGCTAAAGTTAAACCACTAAACTTGTGCTAATACACACTACTATGCAATTGCATAATGTGATACTCAAGTCTTAGTGTTAGATAGGAGAGCGTCATGCCTCAGATTATCAATACCAATATCATGTCGTTGAATTCACAACGACACCTCAATCGATCACAAGATGCGTTACAAACCTCATTAGAAAGATTGTCATCTGGCCTGCGTATTAACAGTGCCAAAGATGATGCTGCTGGTTTAGCTATATCAGAACGGTTCACTGCTCAAATTCGAGGTTTGAATCAAGCCGTTCGTAACTCTAATGATGGTATCTCACTGGCTCAGACTGCTGAAGGTGCATTATCTGAAAGTGGTAACATCTTACAACGTATTCGTGAATTATCTGTACAATCAGCTAATGCCACGAACTCAGCGTCAGATCGTCAAGCACTACAAGCTGAAGTTGGACAACTAGTGCAAGAACTTGAACGTATTGCAGTTAACACCGAGTTTAACGGACAAAAAATCCTAGACGGTACATTTGGTGCGGCCATCTTTCAGGTTGGAGCCAATGCAAATCAAACTATTCAAGCTACAACTAGCAATTTTCGTACCGAACAATTTGGTAACTACCGAATTGAAGGAGCAGGAAACTCCACCGCTGGCGTTGGTCGAATTACCGGTGAAACTTTAAATCTTAATGGTCATCTTGGTTCTTCAGCAGTAACTCTGGGCCCCAATATGAGTGCTCAGGAAGTGTCAGAATTAGTTAATGCACAATCCAGTAATACCGGAATATCATCATTTGCAAAAACTGATATTGATATGTCGTTTACTACTACAGGTGGCTTTGCTTTTACAGTAGAAGGTAATGGTGGAATCAAAGAAGAAATTGCATTTACTATTACTGAAACATCTGGGAATGATGGGTTATCTGCTGTAGTTACAGCATTTAATGATATTTCATCAAAAACTGGTGTAACAGCCAAAGTGAATGATGATGGTTCAGCTGTTACATTAACTCATTTAACCGGTGGTAATATTTCACTATCGGCTAATGCAAATAACCTGACAGCAGTTAACATTGGTTCTTCAGCTTTAGGTGCAAACAGTACTGTAGTAACAACTGGGCAACTCACTTTTGATTCGGATAAATCATTTGGTGTTACAGGGCAATCTAATCAATCGGTTACATTAGCCTCTGAAGCTGCATTCTTAATGTCTATTTCAGAGATGGATATTTCAACTGTTGATGGAGCTAACCGTACTTTGGCTATTGTTGATGCTGGTTTAAATACAGTGAATGGGCAACGTGCGCAGTTTGGTGCTATTCAGTCTCGATTTGAATCAACCATAGCTAACTTGGCAACCAATGCTGAAAACTTATCGGCAGCGCGGTCTCGAATTCGTGATACAGATTTCGCAATGGAAACAGCCGAACTAACTCGTGCACAAATACTGCAACAAGCTGGTACAGCGATGTTAGCTCAAGCTAATGTGCAGCCTCAAAACGTTTTGAGCTTACTCCAATAGTAAGATAATCATTAGTTGAAAAACTAATATCATACTGGATGAGGTAAAAATATTATGGCTACACACACATTAGCGAATGTGTCGACAGCGATGAGCCAAACGGTTAAAACCAGCTCTGGCAGTAAAACTGCCAGCATTGGAGTTTCAACATTAACCTTGCAGAGTGAAAATAATGCTGGGAAGATTGCTTCTGAAACACAAATAGAAGTTACACGAGAAACTATTGACAAAGTGGTGCATCAATTGGAAACACAGTCTCAAAGTCTGAGAAGAGATCTGCAATTTAATGTAGATGATTCAACAGGCCGTGTGATTGTTACTGTTCGAGACTCTGAAACAAATGAAGTGATACGGCAGATTCCGAGTGAGGAAATTCTGGCATTATCACGCCATTTGGCGGATGCATTAGAAGATGATGCATCTGGGTTTCTGTTTGAATCGAAAGCTTAGCTGGTATCGCAATTGCATAGTCAATTGTATGCCAGTACTAAGGTAATGTGATTTAACAGGTGCTGTAATGCACAAGAATCTTGAGGTAATTAAATGGCGAC
>CAYQUC010000072.1:0-16848 GCA_964420605.1 uncultured Thioalkalispiraceae bacterium
AAATGTACATTGAAATACCAACAGCAATCATTGGTACCGCATCGACAAGACCCATAACGATGAAGAACTGTGTACGTAACATTGGAATTAATTCTGGTTGACGGGCAGCGCCTTCAAGAAAGCGTCCACCTAGAACACCAATACCTACTGCTGCGCCTAAAGCACCAAGACCCATCATTAATGCGCCTGCGATATATAGCATTGCAACTGCTTCTGTCATTTCTATCTCCTATTACTAATATTATAAAGTTTAAATTTTTGAATCTGTTTCTAGTCTATTACTTAGTACTTTTCTTAATATCACTAAAGACTCCTGATTGCTGTTACCAATCAGTGCTCTGAATGCGCCATATCCATGTACACAATTGTCAGTGTCATAAAGATAAATGCTTGCAAAGTGATAATTAAAATATGAAATATTGCCCAACCTAACTGCAAGAAGCCGCCCAGAATACCCATGGTGATTCCCGTGCTAAACATCATTGCGATTAAAATAAAGATCATTTCACCAGCATACATGTTACCGAACAACCGTAATGCCAATGAAATTGGTTTTGCAATTAATGATACGAATTCTAATAAGAAGTTAATTGGGATAAAGAGTCCCATTACTACCTTATTTTTAGATTGAAATGGTTGCAGTGTTAATTCACCAACAAAACCACCGATGCCTTTATTCTTAATGGTGTAAAAAATAGTTAAGAAAAATACTGCTATAGCCATACCAAACGTTGCATTAGGATCAGTTGTTGGTACTACTTTAAAATAAACATGATGAGGATCAGCGCCAAACACAGACTCGCCTATAATACCGGCCAGTGATGGTAACCAATCAACAGGGACCAAATCCATGAAGTTCATTAAGAAAATCCACACGAAAATGGTTAACGCCAGTGGCGCAACTAAATTACTCTTATGCGAAAACGAGCCACGTACACTGGTATCAATGAACTCAACAATCCACTCAACAAAATTTTGAAGACCAGCCGGAATACCCGTAGTCGCTTTTTTTGCAGCTTTATGAAAGAAAAACAAAAAGAAAGCACCCAGAAAAAATGACCAAAACATCGTATCGACATGAATTGCCATAAAACCCATGCTTTTAGCTTCAGCCGCAGAATGAGCAAATTCCCAATTCTGAGTTGATGGATTTAAGCCATAGGTCCAGTTGGTTAAATGATGTTGTATATATTGTGCAGAAGTTAGTGCCGTCTCAGTTGACATGTATATAGTACTCGAAAAATTTTAAAAAATTAGTTACAAGATTTAGTTCTTTTCTCTTACAAAAATCACTAAATCAAATCTTGCCGATAGACAGTTGTTCTATTCGGTCAACGTCGCCCAGCACCCGGTTTTGGGGGGCGAACAAAAAAATGTGCTACTTGTGCTACCACAAAGCCAATAATAACCGCTGCAGGTAACAACTTTAATCCACCCAGACCAAAAACCAATAAACCTATTGCTACAACATAACCTAGCGCAAAACCTTTAAAAAGTTCGAGCGCGTCAATTCCCTTGGTAGTGTCACTGTTACCTAAATTCTTAGTAGGTTCGAATTGCGATTGAGCCATCGAAGCAGCTATTTTCTCATCGAGACCAATATCGGCTTCTTTTGTAGCTACCTTTAATCGCCATGCGCGTAAGATAGTTACTAAAATACTAACAAATCCACCATACACTAACGCCATAGCATACTCGCTGCTCTTGTCGTAAAAGCTGAACAACACCACAGTTAAGCCAATCACTAAAACCGATTGAATCAGTACTAGTTTTCGTAACGTGAGCCAAAAAGCTTTTTCAGCAAAATTCATGGTTGGCGGCCTTAATGTTAAAATCACCACCAATATCCACAACCGACTACAGGGGCGCGCGCAGTATAATGCCTAGCGAAAGATGGATCAATACCGTCATTAATGAATTTTAAATTCGAACATGCTTAATTACTTAAATACTCAAAATTTAAGCAATAAAACCCTCGAATTTTGATGTCTGCATGTATTTTAATAAATTTACATCGGATTCATTGTTAATTAACAATAAGGCGGTTAAAGCTCGATAGGCCTATGTTAGTAGTAGGAGATTTGGCAAAATTTGCAAATAAAAAATTGGACTATTTCGATATTAGTTTGCTTAAAGTACAAAATCAGTTCATTTTGTACTCAACGCTAGCTATTTTATGTGTTCAATTATGCCATCGAGCTCATCAAAACTATTGTACTCAACAATTAACTTGCCTTTCCCCTTAGCGTTGTACTGAATTTGTACTTTTGCACCAAATTTTTCGGATAAATCTGATTGCAACTGCTCAACATTCGGATCAACTACTGTAGTAACTTTTTTAATATCGGTATTATTATCTGCCTGTGTTTCTTTTCTAACCAGTTTTTCAGTTTCTCGAACCGATAAGCCTTTTTTAACCACTTCACGTGCAATTAATGTTTGTTTACCACCCTCAATTGCAAGCAGTGCACGGGCATGGCCCATTTCAAGCTCGCCTTTTTCAAGCATGGTTTTAACTTCAGTATTGAGACTCAATAAACGCAACAGATTAGCAACTGCAGAACGCGATCGACCGACAGCATCTCCAGTTTCTTGTTGAGTTAATCCAAATTCATCAATTAAACGTTGTAACGCCATTGACTCATCAATCGGATTTAAATCTTCACGTTGGATATTTTCAATTAACGCCATTGCCATGGCGGTTTGGTCCGGTACATCACGAACAACCGTTGGAATTTCGTGGATACCGGCTAATTGACAAGCACGCCAACGACGCTCACCTGCAATAATTTCATATTTGCCAGGCTCTGAAATGGGTCGAACCACAATAGGTTGCACTACACCCTGGGCCTTGATAGAGTCCGCAAGCTCTTGTAATGCTTCAGGTTCTATCTCGTGACGTGGCTGAAAGCGACCCCGCTGCAGGACATCAACCGGCAATATTCGTAAATCACCGTCTTTTGATGGACTAGCGCTAGAATTATCAGTATCGCTATTCACCATTTTTTTCGCATTGCCACCAAGCAATGCATTTAAATCTCTACCTAAGCCACGTTTTCTCATGTGTGTAAGACTACAACGATTTGGGTTGAAAATCATTAGTGTTTTTATCTATTCTTTTTAACAAGCCAACAACTATTCATGCGACAAGATGGATAGCGCACGGTTTATTGTCTATATTCTTAAGTAGCCTGCGAAGTACCGCTCTTTTTTACCGAGAAAATAATCTATCAATGGGTCTTTTAAAAAATCATCGCAGTTTGCCAATACTGCAAACAACTCAGCTAATACTAATATCCATTCTTGCGCTTTATACAATATCCAGCTCTACCGCCTATTGCCAATCCGAAAATAGTCAAAGCAACAAGTCAGATGTTCTTCAATTAGGCATACTGCCATACTTAAGCACCAAGGCCCTCATTAAGCAATGGCAGGATTTTGCTGAACAACTCGGTAAGCAATTACAGAAAAAGATCATTATTAAAACGGCACCGAGTTACGCGCAGTTTATAACAAGAACGGCGCAATATCGTTATGATTTAATTATGTCAGCACCACACTTTGCAGTATTAGCCCAAATAGAATCAAACTATACAATAATCGCGGGCTTTGATAACCGATTGTCAGGTGCTATTTTTGTTTTAAACAAATCACCTTATAAATCAATACAGGATTTAAGGGGGCAAACCCTCACCACTCCTGACCAACTTGCTGCAATTACCATACTGGCTGAGCTTACAATTCAACAAGCTGGTTTAAATTTGTACCGTGAAATCACAATAAAAAATACGCCATCCCATAATAACGCCGTGTTATCGGTTATCAAACGACAGTCAACGGCTGGTGTTGCGGTTAAATCGTTATACCTAAAAACAAATAAAAAATTAAATAAAACACTTCGCTTGCTAACAAGCACGGCGGAGATTCCCCATACCATGTTTATCGTTAGCCCTAAAATCAGTACTAATAGCGCTAACGCTATAAAAAATATTTTTTTAAATATCAAACAAAACATTAAATTAAGTAAAATCTTAGATCGTTTAAAATGGGGTAAATTAAAGCCAGTTAGTACCGACAATATAAATAAATTACTGCCCCTTATCCCGCTACTTAAAGCACGAATTACACAGTGAACTATTTCTCATACGGTCGCTATTCATTAGGGTTTAAATTCATAGTACTCAGTAGTAGCATACAATTTATAATGCTAACACTATTAGTTTTGAATAGTATTAGGCTAACTCAAAACTATTTAACTGATCAAACTGCCTTTCGAATAAATGAACTTAAACCGCTATTAAATGCCAGCCTAGCTGCACCACTAATACAAGAAGATATTGCTACACTTAATGATATTGTAAATCAAGTTGTCCGCAATAGAGGTATTCACTATATCGCCATTAGAAACAGCACAGGTAAGTTGGTCATATCAAAAGGCCAAACTGATACTGATTTAAAATCAACCAACCATCAACATTCAGCTCAAGATGCACAACATTATAGCAAAATCCAAAAAATACCTATCCAACTCAACGGCTATGTAGCAGGAGAATTAAGCTTTGAGCTTGATACAAGTTTTATCGAACAAGCAGTTACTAATGTTCGCAACCAAAGTATTTTGATTGCAGCCATTGAAATAATATCGACCGTATTAATATTAACGTTATTAACTTTCTCATTATCGAAAAATTTAATCTCACTCGCCAATGCAGTTAAAGCTTTTCCCCGTAAAAAAATTAAATTAAATTTATCCAAAAATACAAAAGATGAAGTTGGTGCACTAGTGACGGTAATTTCAGAAATGACCGAAGCAATAACCATTCGTGATATAGAATTGAGTCACCACCAAAATGAATTAGAACAAACGGTCAAAAAAAGAACCTTAGAATTAGAAGATAGCTATAAAGAACTCGAGTCATTTTCATACTCAGTATCACATGACTTGCGAGCACCATTACGCAGTATTAGTAGTTTTAGTGCTATTTTATTAGAAGATTACAAACAAAATCTAGATGAACAAGCTGCTGATTATTTAAATCGAGTGATCAATAACACTAAACACATGAGCGACCTAATTGACAGTTTACTATTATTATCACAAACTATAAAAACACCATTAAATTTGGAGCCCGTTGATTTGACGCAATTGGTTAAGGACTCATTTACTTTACTGCAAGAATCTACAACTAATCGTTCCATAGAATTAGAGCTTGAAGAAAACATCACTGTCAATGCCGACCCAATATTAATTAAAACGGTTATCGATAATTTAATAGGCAACGCTTGGAAATATTCCAAAGAGAACAAACACGCAAAAATTCAGTTTGAGACTTTTATTAAAGACAATAACACAGTGTATTCCATAAAAGATAATGGTGTTGGTTTTAACATGTTATATGCAAAAAAGATATTTACCCCATTCCAGCGTCTTCATGATAAAAAAGATTCTAAGTACAGTGGTATGGGGATAGGGCTAGCCACTGTATTTAAGATAATACAACGTCACCATGGAAAAATTTGGTTCCAGTCCAAAGAAAATGAAGGTGCCAGTTTCTTCTTCACACTTCCGTCATAAGATATTATTTTTGACTAAGCCGAGTTACTTTTTAGACTTAATATCTTTATCTTTAATTAAATCCTTAATCTGTTTAGTTAATAACTCCGCTTTATGTGCAGGAATCACATATAACCAATGACTGTGTTTTTTATTGATATCAATTGCTTGTTGTTTACTATCCGGCGTATTTCCTTTCGACTCTACATCGGTTTGTTTTAAACTTAACGTTGCCGGTACTGCATTGACAGCATCAAGCCATAAATAATTTTTATCATCAGCAACTACAAGATTAAGTTTCACCGTTAAGCCTTCAAACGTGGTGAACTCAACGTTGACTGGATTCTCAAATTTCTTATCATTAGTTTTCGCACTGACATCATCAAAATTGAAATTCGTTAAAGCTGAGGCTACGGCAGTTAATATGCCAGGACTAACGAGTTCTTTATTTTTTGCCAACTGTTTTAATGTAAACTCTTTGTCCGATTTATCTTTCTTTATGATATTAACAACCGCGCCTTTAGGATGAGTAATACGCACAGCTTGAATTTGTGCAACCGGAATATTCGTTAACTCGGTATCCATGAAGTTTTTAACATCTGGTAGATTAGCATTTCCAGATACCAACCAAACTTGCTTATCATTATTCAAACGAACGTAGCTTAATGATTGAGCGCCACCAGCACTAAATGATCGGGCATTTTGTCCAGATTTATTATTACCAATAATGATCGATACGATATTTTCAGCATTAACTTTAAGTGTTAGCAATGAATTGCGACTCTTCACTGTTCCTGACGTATCACTAACGTCCTGTACGCCTAATATAGAATAGTTTTTTTGTTTTTTTGTTTTTGCTTCAACTTTTTTGAGTTCAGAGAAATCTATTAGTGTTTTTCTAATTTGGCTTAGTTTTGCGGGGTAACGGTCTTTGGAATTAATAATCCAGCCAGCACCTAATTCAGTCGATTTAGTAATGAGCGTTTTTCCAGAATTATTGATAATTTCAATACTGCTAATATCATTTATACGCTTTGATAATAATGGCAGTAATTTTTTTCCAACACTTTGGTCTTCACTACGACTTGAATCTGAGTTTGCGCTAATAAAAACTGCTGCTGCACTGAGTACGGCAACCGTTACAATTAATAGTGATAAGGTATTTTTTTTCATAGTCAATTACAAGTTATACTGATAATGGTGATTTTCTTGAGCGTCTTACGCCCATATAGACAGCAAATAATGCGATCAATAGTGGTATTAATGCTATATTAATAAAGCGCAATTTAGTGCCTAACTGCTCAATACTTTTTCCAAGCTCGTGTTGTACAGCACGTAATTCTTTTCGAGTACTAACTTGTGTCGCGCGAAATTTTTCAATTTCTTGACGTTGCTCCAAGCTTAAAATTGCGGCATTTTGACCTTGTTTTTGTTGCTGCATGGCATTGAGCTTTTGTTCGGTTTGATTCAACTTCGCTTGCAAGGCTTTTTCTTTCGCTTGAAATTCTTGCTCAGCTTCACGCTTTAATTGCACCACCGTGGTAAACGGTCGACTTGAGCGGCCCCGTGTGCGTAAACTAATAAGATCATTACTACCGCTTAAATTATCAATGGCGTTAATTAAAAAGGCATCATTATTGGCTCGTGGCATTGCCAGTTTTTGACCAAGAAAATTTTGAATATTAACCCAAAATTTATCTTCTAACATGTCAGTATCAGCGACAGCAATAATATTAATCGGCTCTTTTGATTCTTTAATTATAGTAGTTATTCCTTCCATGCCTTTTGGTGCACCTTCTGGAAACGCCGTTTTTGCTATACCATTGATTCGAACTGCAATATTTAACTTTTTATCTTCCGATTTAAAGTTCTGTAACAAGCTAATTGGGTTAATACCAAATCGAAATTGCATTTGCTCGAGTTCCATCGAGGTTTTACTCGACTGTATTAATGGCGTGATGGTTTTTTTGTATTTGCTGTTATCACCATTTGTTGCCGTATCTAATCCGTCTGTTGCTCCAGAATCTGTTGCATTTTTAATAATGTTAAAATGGCCAGCACTACCCATGGTGATGGTTTTTAAGCTATTTGTTACAAAATCATCAGCATTAAAATTATCCGGCGTTAGTGATAACCACGCAATATAATCAATAGGTTGCACACCTTGACCGGTGTTTACCCCAACTCGAGAAGCTGCAACACGATCGCCAACAATTTTACCTGCGCTTAACTCGATACCCCAGGCTTTAAATAATGCTTCTAAATTTGAGTTACGCACGGCATTCATTGCCGCTTGAGGATTCTGTTGTGCAGCTTGTGGCGGCGCATCGGCTTCTGAGAAAGGATCAACAAAGATCAGTGCATGACCACCGTTTAAAACAAATTGATCAATCGCAAACTGTGTCTTATCTGAAAGTGTTTTAGCATGAGCCATTAATAAGACATCAATATTATCTGGAATTTTTTCAAGCGTAGTTTCAAGGATGGTTACTTCAAAAAACTGCTTTAACTGCGTCAATATATACCATTCACTGCTGCCGCGTTGTTGCATCATCATTGGGTTTGTCGCAGCACCCGTCATTGGCAATGATGTCATTAAACCAACAACTTTCTTTTTATTGTCACTTAGTTGGTTAACCAATTTTGTAATATCATATTCCAATGAATCTTCTTTTTCGGCTTGGAAAAAAGCGATTAACTCTTCTTTATCCGTAGCATTGCTACCCACCAAACCAAAATAAGCTTTAGTGCGTCCATCACCAAGTGGTAACGCTTGAATGCCATATTGCACTGCCTGATCTTCTTGTTCAGAAAATGGTTCTGGATCAACAATAATTAACTTGATATTACCGCTGCTGATGTTTTCATATTCAATTAATAACTCTTTTACGCGTTTACCATAGTTACTAATTGATGGAATTTCAGATAATAATTTGGTTGAAAAATAAAAACGTAAGGTAATTGGCTCTTCAATTTTACCAATGATACTTTTTGTTCCATCAGATAAAGAA
This sequence comes from uncultured Thioalkalispiraceae bacterium, assembly GCA_964420605.1. GTDB lineage: Bacteria > Pseudomonadota > Gammaproteobacteria > UBA6429 > Thiohalophilaceae > CAYQUC01. The sequence goes on from CAYQUC010000072.1 coordinate 8,566, forward strand.
TAAATATCGCCTTCGGTTAAGTCCAATCGAGCAGACTGAAAAACCAAGTTCGAGAACAAATTGATAACAATGAGTAACACTGCCGCCAACAGTAAGCCTGTAATTGAGTTCACATTTTTCATAATATCTAATCTGCTTTTTTCATTTCAACTAAAATCACATTGGCAAATAACCAACACGCAATAAACGAGCTAAAAAAGACAATATCCCTAAGGTCAATGACACCACGCTCAATGTCATTAAAGTGCGTTAAGAAGCTCAACGAGCTTATTGCGTTAACAATAATTTGCGGTAACCAACCTTGGAAAAAATCCAACACAATAGAAAAACCACTAAATATAAAGCCAAAACACACAACGACAGTCACCACAAATGCGATAACCTGATTTTTTGATATGGCCGAAATACACGAGCCCACCGCCAAAAACGCACCAGCCATTAATAAGCTGCCGATATAACCAGCGAGAATGACTGGGTTATCCGGACTACCTAGATAGTTCACCGTAATCCAAATAGGAAACGTTAAAACTAATGCAATACTCGTAAAACACCAAGCAGCCAAATATTTACCAATGACCGCTTCGGTTACTGAAACCGGTAGTGTCATTAATAATTCAATGGTGCCGGTCTTACGCTCTTCCGACCATAGCCGCATGGATATCGCTGGAATTAAAAATAAATACAACCACGGATGGAATGTAAAAAACGACTGCAAATCAGCTTGGCCACGTTCGTAAAACTGCCCAAGATAAAAAGTTAAGGCACTAGAAAGCATTAAAAAGATAACTAGAAAAACGGCCGCGACCGGTGTCGAAAAATAGTTTTTTAACTCTCGTTTAAAAATTGCTGTTATATTATTGGTGTTCATTAGGCTTGTCCCAACCCTTCGAGCGTAATGCGACGAAACACTTCGTCTAACTGTCCTTGCGAGACACTTAATTCATCAAGATCCCACTGTTCTTTTCTAGCAAGCTGACTGACTTCGTGTAAGATGTTATTACCGCCTTTTGGATAAACCACAAATCGGGTATCTTGTTCATTATAAACAGACACTTTTTCAACACCCGATAATTGCTCAAGTAAACTACCCGCTGAATTCGGTACTTTGCCTTCGATTCGAATTGTTACCGTATTATGAAATTCAGACAATGCTGCTAACTTATCGGGGGTATCATCAAACAGTAGCTTACCTTCAGCTATGATAATGGCTCGTGTACACAGCGCTGGGACTTCTTCTAATATATGAGTGGAAATAATGATGGCCTTGTCTTTGGCCATGTCTCGAATTAATTCACGAACTTCGTGTTTTTGATTTGGATCCAAGCCATCGGTTGGCTCGTCCATTATCAACACAGCTGGATTATGAAGAATCGCCTGCGCAAGACCAACCCGGCGGTTAAAACCCTTCGACAAAGTTTCAATTGTTTTATAAACAACACTCTGCAAATTCACTTTATCAATTGCGGCTTCAACCTTAGTAAGCGCTTCCTTACCTTTATAGCCCCGTATCTCGGCAATGAATTTGAGAAAATCCAATACCGTCATTTCAGAATATGCCGGTGCGCCTTCTGGCAAATAACCGATGGAAGATTTTAATTCGACAGGGTGTGTTAGAACATTGTGGCCGCAGATTGTGGCATAACCTTTAGTCGGTGATAAAAAACCGCATAACATTTTCATGGTAGTGGATTTACCCGCACCATTAGGCCCTAAAAACCCCAATACCTCTCCCTTAGCAACCGAAAATGAAATATCATCGACCACCGTTTGATTTCCAAAAACCTTATGCAAACCAAACACTTCTATCATCTTATCCATGAAGTCTTTCTCTAAAATAAATTAATTATGATAAACACTTAAATTCCGTGGGATTAAATTATCTACAAATTAGTCCGTGTGTCAACACTATTAATCAAAAATCGAATGGTACTACTATTTTTAATGGCATACTGTAAGTTACTGTTTAACAGTCGCGCATAAACTCAATATTTAAGTACAATTATTTTATATTTAGATTAATTCATATTTATAAATCTAGAATTCAATACATTGGACGACTTAATGGCAGAAAGCATATTTTGCTGAGAAAATTTTGAACTTTTATAGGCTAGATATGTTGGCAATACTAATTCTTTATTATCAATAATTAATCGTTTATCCGCATCTTGATATTGTTTAATCGACGTTGTATCCATTACCGAAGTAGAACCTGTATTTAATACAAAATGCATTGCAGTCTCATAGCAATCTGAATATAAAAATTTTGTAAATGTATTATTTTTATTATTAATAAGAGGGCTTATATGATAATCGATTAATTGAGATATATAAGGAACAATAATTCTAGATTTACTTTGATAGGACGAATTAGTGTTTTCAGACAGTGAGACAAAATTAAATGTTACATGCCCCAAATATTCCGTAGTAATATCAACATTGGTATTTGATATGTCAAATGTAATAACGGTATCTAATATTTCTTTATTTAGTAATTGCATCGCAATGTCATCACTTACAATTCTAAAATTAATTTCAAAATCATTAAAAGAAGTTTCTGATAACAGTTCTTTAATGAATTTCCGGTCAATTGCAGAGCTAATTCCAAGGCTGATTTTCTTATAATTAATTTTTGACGATGAAAGAGATCGTAGTGCTCGAATACTTTCAACTATTTTTTTAGCCTCTGTATAAATTTTATTACCATCATTAGATAATTCCATCCCTCTACTGGTTCGGATAAATACAGAAAAACCTAAGCGTGATTCGAATTGTTTGATACGTTGGCTTAAAGCTGATGGTGTTGCAAAAAGTTGTTCAGAACCTCTTGCCAATGATCCAGTTTCTGCAACAGCTAAAAAGGATTCTAGTTGAGTTATTAACATGATATTCTCATTATTATTACTCCCTATTTTATTTTTTAAAGTGAATTTATGTAATTTTATTGATTACTCTAGCAGTTAATTATTACAACTTATTAAATATATGAATATATTTTTAACAAAATACAAAAATACTAACGCCATATGACATTACTTTACAATTCTCAGCATAAGAACATATGTTAACCTTAACGATTAAATATAGTGTAAATATATATTGGTTTTATGAACCAAACACTGAAATAATTAGCAATGATTATTACTACATAACAAGTTTAAATACGTTTCATTAAAATTAAATTATTTTTCTAAAACGCGACATAAATCGTTAAGATTAAATTAAAGTAGAGCTAGTACAAACTGATTTTAATGTGATTTGTATATTGCTATTCAACAAGATCAAATTTTCTATATAATAATAATTCCAATTAATATAGTATCAACGGAAATCCAAATATTATCAAATTACTAACAGTGTACTTGAGAAAGATACTCATAAAATAAGTTCCAACTTAGCATCTCGGCATTCTTTTTAAATGACTCAGTAGTAAGTTACTGCAAAACAGCAACGTATAATTTAATCCATAAAAAATGACTTCATGACAAATTTTCCATATAAAACTACAAAGCATATTCGAAATTTAATTCTAAAAAATAGTCATCAAAAAATTTCAAAGCAGTTTGATATTGATCCTCGAGAATTAATTAAAATATCAACTCCGGGTTTCAACCAAGATCCTGTAAATGACATGAATTTCTATCTTGGTGATGGGATTATACGAAAATATAAAAATCGTATTCTTCTACTTGTAACCGGTACATGTGCTGTAAATTGCAGATATTGTTTCCGAAGAAATTTTGATTATAATTTATCGGTTACTCACAACGATATTGAACCTTTGATAAGTAAAATTCAACAAATTCATGAAGTCGATGAGGTTATATTAAGTGGTGGCGATCCATTAACGGTGTCAAACAGTATACTAGCAAAACTCATTAACGGCCTGAATAAATGCACCAATTTAGCACGAATTAGAATTCATTCAAGAATGTTAACCGTTTCTCCAAATCGTTTTGATAAGAATTTAATCAACATATTTGAAAAATCTGATAAAAAAATAGTACTCGTTAATCATATTAATCTTGCTGAAGAATTATCATCGCATTCGCGTCAATTAGTAAAACAATTGCAAAAATCAAACGTAACTATGTTGAATCAAAGTGTATTACTTAAAGGCATTAACGATTCATCTTTAATTTTAACTGAACTCTCAAACCAACTTTTTAATACAGGTATATTGCCTTATTATCTAAACATTCTTGATAAGACAGAAGGAGCTGAACACTTTTTCTTGGAGCTTGATACGGTACTGAAAATTTATAAAGATTTTTCTGAGTCTGTATCAGGGTACCTTCTCCCAAAGCTAGTTTATGATCAAGGCGATGGTAAATCAAAAAAAATATTAGGAACATTTACAGGGCAGTATTAATTTTTATATAAAATTTACAATCCTACATCACCGTGCCAGTGCTTTGCTCAAGATCTAGCATTATTTCAAGATTTTGCACGGCAGCCCCTGAAGCACCTTTACCCAGGTTATCAAAGACAGAACAAAGTACCACATGATCTGTAGTCCCTTGCTCAAATACCGATAAACTAATGTTATTCGAATTATTATTTATTTCAGGTTCAATAGCAGTAAATGTCATAGAATCTTGTTTATCAATCACAGAAACAAAATCGCTGGATGAATAATATTCTGAAAGTGTGTCCCTTAAAATATCAGCATTAGGTTTTGCTGTCTGAGCATTACAGTGAATTGGAATTTGTAACATAATACCTTGCCGGTATCTACCATAAGATGGCATAAATATAGGGTTAAAGTCCAACAAAGAAAAATTTTTAATTTCTTTAATGTGTTTATGTTCATGATGCAGAGCATAGCGGTGTATGGCTGAAGTGATATAATTATTGGTCTCTTTGTTTTCAAAACGTTCAATCATATCTTTACCGCCACCTGAATAACCTGAAATTGCATTTATAGCAAAACAATAATCTTTATTAAGCAGCGCCTTATCAATTAATGGTCGTAAAAGCAGTATTGCACCTGTTGGATAACAGCCTGGATTGCTAACAAATTTTGCATTTGATATTTTACCACGCTGCTCATTGGATAATTCAGGTAAGCCATAAACCCAGTTAGTGTTTATTCTATGAGCTGAACTTGCATCAAGCACTCTAACGGAGTCAGATTCAACTAAATCCATTGCTTCAACTGCGGCAGAATCTGGTAAACACAGAATAACAATATCAGCAGAATTGATTGCTTCTTTGCGTTTACTGAGATTTTTTCTATCATTTTCGTCAATTTGTATTAAATTAATATCAGTTCTAGAATTAAGCCTAGAGTGAATTTGTAAACCCGTTGTGCCTGCTTGGCCATCGATAAAAATGCTTTTAGTCATTGATAAGTCCTATATAGTTAATATGTAAATTTTAAAATACTGACTAATAATTTTTTTTTCATTGATATAGTTTAATAATGGAAACAAGCGTAATACCAAGGATCACCGTAATAAGCAAACTACGAGTATAATATGCTATTAAAAAAGTAGGGATGCTTGCATATAAGCTTACATTCGATAAGCTAATATCCATAACAGTATCACTGATTAGCAAACTCGGAAATAACATCGCACTCAATATACCCACAGGTACATATGTTAACCAGGTTCTAATTACATCCGGTAGATTCTTTTTTGCAAGAAAAATGGCAGGTAGCAACCTGGGTAAATAGGTCACTATCGCCATTCCTAAGATAATTAAAACTAATGATTTATTTTCCATTTATCTATTACTAATCCTAATGTAGCAGCAATAATAGCAACTATTAATGCATTCCAATGACTTGTGTTAAACAGTGCTAATACAACTGCTCCAAAACCGGCTGTCAAACATATAATCAGTTTTTTGACTGTATCAGTTAACAGAATAATTAACGCAATAAACATTGCCGTTAATGAATAGTCCAATGATATGAAATTAAATTTAGATAAAATAGCTTCGGCGAACACTCCTAAAATAGTACCCAGAAACCATGCTAGATAACCTAACATATTAATTGTTATTGCTTCTATCTTTTCAAATTTATCATCTGAAATACTAGACGAGTGTAGTGCAAATGCTTCATCGGTTAACCCGAATGAAAACAAGTAAATCTCAGAACGATTCCAATGTTTTAATTCAGGTGCTATATAAGAAGCCATAAGCATATGACGTAAATTAATGATAAAGGTGGTAACCACAATAACCCATGCGTCAGTGCCTATTGCAATGAGTTGTATTGCAATTAATTGGGCAGATGCACCTATCATAAATCCTGACATAAACAGTGTTAAAAATGGTGATAAACCTATATTTAATGCCAAAACACCAAAGGCTATACCCACTGGAATATAACCTAAAAATATTGGAAAGGAACGACTGAAGCCATTAGATACACTTTGTAAGACTAAATTATTTTTATAATATTTAAGCATATATTTAAATACCCTTTCTAGATCTTACTAATTTGTAATGAGCAAATTTGTTTATACAATCTGACATAGTAGTTTAAATAAAAATTGTCTCTAGAATGGGATATATGTCTTAGTATGAAAGTAATTACGCTAAAAGAAACCCAAAATATTTTAACTATTAAATTAACTTTAAAACGAGAAAGATACTATTTCAAACACTGTTTAAAAACCATAATTAAATATCTGTATTGATATAAAGTGGTTAATAAAACTCAACAACCAATAGATCACGATACCCTAGTTTAGAATTATCCACTTGAACTATTGGAGAAGCATAGTGAAATGTCGCATGATCTGAAAAAATAATACACTCGCCTTCTTTCATTAGTGTATGAGAAAGTATTGGTTTTTTATCTAAATCATAAATCGTATTTTCCCCTCCTTCGATATTTACCCGATCAATTAAAAGTAATAAGCTATACTTCACTCCATCTTTGTGGATGCCTTCCGGTGATGGTTTACCCAATTTATTATCTTTTGCTATAATTCTATTCAAATATACATTAATATCCCAATCAACCTGATCCGTTAATTCAGTAATTTTTTGGCACACTTCTTTAATCAACAAATTAAAAATTGTATTATTAAAAGTTTCCAATTTCATTGGTGAAAACCACCGTTTTAATCCACCATTAAGCGGGTTAATTTTTATATCTTGGTAATAATGATCATATTCTTTCATCCATAAAGTGTTGTTATCACCAACATACTTTAATTTACAAAATCGCCTCATTCGGTAATCGCCATTATCATTCATATATTCATCTTGTTCTAAATCGTTCCATGCATTTCTGAATTCTTTCCAATTATTATTATCTTGTATTCCATCATGAAACAAACTATTAATGTGTGTGACAACACATAGATTTGATTCTAGGGAATCATATAATCCTATAATTTTTTCTTTTGCTCTATTCATTTATCTATTTTCTCCAAAAATTAGCTTATTGCTGAAATTTCAATTAACCCTGATAGTTTTGCTTGGCATTGACAAGCAAGCCGAAAATCTTTTAAATTCTTTCCTATTACAGATAATGTCATATCTTCAATGTCACTCTTTTGATGAAGGATTTCATTATTATCAATAACTTTTATTACACATTTACCACACATTCCACGCCTACAACCATAGGTTATAAGTCCAACACTAAGGTTATCTAGACTCATTAACGTATAATTTTTTTCAATAAAAATCTGTGTCACTGTCATTTAAACATTTTAACTTTAATTGTTTTTTGAAAATAGTATCAGATTTTTTGGTACTTCGAGTTTAAAATTGATTAATGCAGCCTTTAGAAAAACTATACATTTAAATTATTTAAACTCAGCATGAAAATATATTTGATTCAAAAAAACATAAAAATTAATTAGATTTAAGTTTTAAACCATTAGCTGCGTAGGTAAAATATGAAATCAATATCAATAAAAACAACTGAACTTCGTTCAATATCAGGAGCCAATAATTTGTCATTTCTGATTAAACTTATAATTTATTTAATTATGATAGGTACAGCTGTATATATAACACTATTATCGGATCTACCTTATTTTCTAGGGCTTATACTAATAGGAGTTACATTCGCTCATGGTGTAGAACTTCAACATCAGGCACTACATGGTTCTGGATTCAGTAACACAATATTGAATAGAGCCATAGGGTTTTTATTAGGATTGCCAATGTTGGTTTCTTTTTCTGCCTATCAATACAGTCATCTTCTTCATCATGATAAAGTTGGGACGAAAGACGATACTGAATTTTTTGAATTTAACACTTTAAAAGATGGTAGTGGTACATTATCAAAATTTTATTCATTTTTTTTATTTT
>CAYQUC010000073.1:0-16344 GCA_964420605.1 uncultured Thioalkalispiraceae bacterium
TACAAAACCAGATAAAATATTTGAATTAACTGAGCCTCCAACAGTTTATCAAGAATTAAACTACAAAGAAAAAATAATGAAATTTTATGCTACTAATGCAGTTATTGTGAATAAAACAAAAAAAAGATTAAGAGTTTTTGGCGGTTCAAAAATATTGGAGTCAAATGCAAAATTTCTTATAAATGATTATGATTCGGGAATAGTAACTTACAATGTCAAAACAGGTGAAATAACAACAATTTTTCGTGGTAAGGGTAAGAATTATCCTTATATGTATACTCTCCTAAATTAAAATTTTTACTAACAGTTAAACGGAATTAACATGGGCACTTCTTCAGCTAAATCAAAAAATAAACAAGCAAAGACACTAAATTTTGCGCTAAAAGGGTCGGAGTGATTTTAAAATGAACAAGTTGCAGTAAAATAATAACCAACATCTTAGCCACACAAGGAAGTGATATGCCAAGAAAACCACGAATGTATTTATCCGGTGTTCCAGCACACATTGTCCAGCGCGGTAATAATCGTAATGCCTGTTTTTTCAAAGAAGCAGATTATCATTATTATCTGGAATCTTTAGAAGTAGGATTACGCCGCTATCAAGTATCCCTTCATGCTTATGTGTTAATGAGAAATCATGTTCATTTGTTAATGACACCTGAAAATGAGATAGGAATTTCGCAACTCATGCAACACTTGGGGTGACAATATGTTTGCTACATTAATAAAACCTATAAACGAACGGGTACGTTATGGGAGGGTCGGCATAAAGGCAGTTTGGTGTCTGTTGAAGATTATTTATTAAACTGTTACCGCTATATTGAGCTCAATCCTGTCGTTGCTAATATGGTGGAATCTTCCGCTGATTACCCTTGGAGTTCTTATGCGCATAATGCGCTCGGTTAAAGAAATAATTTAATCACAGAACATTCAGTTTATTTACGGTTAGGATTAACTTTGGAGAAGAGTCAATTAGAATACAAGGAATTAATTCAATCTAAAAAGTTAACAAATGACGTTATTAAACAAATTAAAAAGTGCAGTCAATTTAACTATCCTCTCGGAAATGAACAATTTATCAATAAAGTTGAATTTGAATTAGGGCATAGCATTGGAAAGAGACAGCGTGGTAGACCAAAGACGAACGGTGTACCTGCTTAAAATAAAATCACTCCGACCCTTTATTCTTATTCTCTGAGCCTTTATTAAGGGGCTGGGTGGCTTGGTGTTTTATCATGGTTGTAAATTCAGTTTGAGTGACTGGTTTGCTAAAGAGATATCCTTGATAGGATTCACAATTCAGTTCTTTTAACATTTTTAGTTGTTCTTTGGTTTCAACACCTTCGGCTATAACTTGTATGTTTAAATTTTTTGCCATGGTCATTATGGTTTTTACTATGACAAGGTCATTATTGTTGTTACAGATATGAGTTATAAAAGATCGATCGATTTTAATCATATCTATTGGTAGTTTTTGTAAATAACGGAGTGAGGCGTAGCCTGTGCCAAAGTCGTCTATGGATATTTTTATACCTAACTCTTTTAGAAATTGTAATTTTTTGGATATTTTTTTTGTGTCTTCGATTAAAATATTTTCAGTAACTTCTATCTCTATGCAGCAGGGATTGGTATTATATTTTTGCAACGTTTTTTGAATTTTATCTACAAAGCCATCATGCATAAATTGACGTGGACTAACGTTGACCGAGATGCTGTATTCCTCTGAACAGGTTTGATTACTACACCATAAATTGCTTGCTTGTATGCAAGCTTGTTCAAAAACAAAGTCACCAATTTGAATGATTTGTCCAGTTTCATCGGCAACTGAAATGAATCGTTCTGGAGATATGTAGCCTAGTACAGGGTGGTTCCAACGAATTAAAATTTCAGCACCAATAATTCTATCGTCACAAACGGCTACTTTAGGTTGGTATGCTACTTCAAACTGATTTTTCTCTATGGCATCGTGAATGGCAGATTCCATTTCAATTCTTTCCATGACAGCGATATTCATTTCGCTTGAAAAAAATTGATAATTATCTCGACCATTTTCTTTGACGTTATACATAGCCGTGTCAGCATGTTTGATTAGTATGTCGGGTGTTTTACCGTCGTTTGGATATATTGCAATTCCACAACTGCTGGTAATCATTAAGTTGTGTTCAGCGATGAAGTAATGTTTTTTTATTGTTTGATTAATTTGTTCGGCAATATGACTGATGTAATTAACTGTTGACTCTTGATTGTCAAATCCAAGTAGTAATAATACAAATTCATCACCACCGAGTCGGGCAACGGAGTCTTCTTTGCGCAGACACGCTGTTAAACGTTGGGCGACTTCGATGAGTAAACCATCACCGACTTGATGCCCTAGAGAATCATTTATTTTTTTAAAATAATCTAAATCTAAAATCATTACGGCTAATTGACTTTGTTTTCGTTCTGAGTAGCTAATGGCCTGTTGCAATCGGTCGAGTAAAAAAGCACGGTTGGGTAGGTGAGTTAAATTATCATAATATGCCATGTGCTTAATACGTTCTTCGGTTTGGCTGCGTTCAATTTCTGCTACGGTACGGGCTGCAAAAATACGCATGACTGATTCATTAAATTCAGTGTCGTTTATTTTATCTCGAAACATGGCAAATAATAAGCCGAGCGGTTTGTTTTGCGAATCAAATAGTGGAATACCCACGTAGCTTTCCATATTTGTTTTACCAAGGTAGCTGTCTTTGGGGAATTTACCTTGAATATTGTTAGAATAGGTTTTTGTTTTTTTTCCTATGATGGTTTCACAGGGGGTATTTTTTAATGCATATCGGGTATTGTTTATAATTTCACCATCATAAAAATACGCCAAGGTTTTTACTTCAGTTGACGAGTCCTTGATTATTGTTACAACACCACAAGAATCGGCTTGTAGTATTTTTGCCATGTGTACCGTCATGGCATTAAAAAAATCGGCTCCAGTTGCTGTCGAGACGGCTTGCATAATTTGGGTAATAGCCGATTCTGCTTTACGACGGTGTTTTAAATCATCAAAAAATAATTGTATTATTGCGGTCTCTTGCGCAAAAGCTTGTAGTGTTTTAATTTCGTGACTGTTGTATTCGTGAAACTGTTCGGTATTTGATATTTGTAATACCCCAACAACTTGGTCATTGGTAATTAATGGCACAGCTGCAGACGACTTTATTTTAAAAGCCATTTTAATTTGCATTGGACAACGTGCTTCATTTGGGACATTGCTGATGACTCGTGGTTTTTTTGAACGGAAAACGTCAACGTTGATTGAATCATCATCGAGAGAGATTTGAAAATGACCACTAGCTTTATATTCTGCTTTACTGTGAGCAACGCAGATGAGTTCATTTTTATGGGCGTTATATAAGTTTAAAAAACAAATGTCACCGTTGAGTGCTTTACAGGTCCGATTGACTATTGTTTCTAACAATTGGGCTAAACTTTCATGGCTATGGGAGGCTTTGAGTAGTTCGTTACTAAAATTTAACCTTTTTTGGTTTATGTGTTGCTCATCAAGTAATAGTGCTAGTTGGTTTGAAAATATCCCAAGTTCATCGGTCGAGGCTGATTGAATATTTCGATTTCGAGTATCTAAGGGAGATTTTATCAAACTGTTTAACGGTAATAGGGAGTTACTAAAACTGCGTACAAATAACAATGCGCCTGCAATGGCTAAAAATTCTAATAACAACCAAATGACAAAAGTCTCAGTGCTAAAGTAACCTGTGCGAGTCCAATAATATTGGACTAACATGGTGTCGATTAATAACGGTGTTAACGCACCAATTAAAAAAACTTTTGTTCTAATGGTTATAATTGGACGTTGTAATTGAATCTGTCCAAAGGTTTTACCAAATAAGTCATAAATACTAATGAATATTGGTAAACCGACGAGAATGGATACTATTAACGCAACAAGAGATATTCGAAACCAATCGACCGGTAGTGCGGTGTAGCTACTAGAAAGCTCTAAACTTTTAATTGCCGCAACAGGAGCCAAGGCTAAAAATAAAATAAATGCACTCCAGAAGTGAAACGGAAAACGCCTCAGTGCTCGTTCTGTTTGGATTCTATTTTTTTCATCGGGGGTTAATAAAAAGGCGGATAACGATTTAGAGTAATAGTAAAAGTAAACTAATGCTGATAAAAATCCAACTATTAGGAATATTGGTTTTAATGGTGTGGTTAGCATTAACGCAATTTCGTCAAAACTAAATACTTCGATATACAATAAAAATGAAATACCCACTAATGGTGGTAATTGCCAAGTAAGGGCAATAAGACGCAGAAAACGTAATTGAAACTGTTTAACCGTAATTAAATTTGCTTTGTCGATAGTTAAAAACCTCTGCGGTATTATAGTATTAATTTACTTGTTTGTTAATCGATGATTTACGATATTACGAGTGAATACTTAGCGGTATAATTAATTACTTTTAGTGTGGTTTAAGCGTGAGTTAAAAACTGCACTACTGCTAATATTGTCGTTCAATATGTTTAATTCTTAATAGTGCTAGCTCAAAAAAACATCCTTTTAAATGTGAAACTGATATACATACAATTTGTATACCGATTAATTCAATAGATGTCTTTTCTTAAGTTTGGACTTGTTGCGTCGATATTAATTGAGTATTGAATTCATTATTATCCGTATTTATAGTAAGGAGCTTCGTGTGTCAGAAATTGGCCATAAAATTTTAGTTGTTGATGATCAGCAATCGAATCGCGATATTATTGGTAAAATAATGGATGAAAAATATCAATTAAATTTTGCGACTACAGGTGAAGAGTGTATTACTTTAGTTGAATCTTGGAGTCCCGATGTTATTTTAATGGATGTTACAATGCCGGGAATGGGGGGCTTAGAGGCATGTAGGGTTGTGCGAGAACATTCCAATGGTCAATCATTATCCGTTATTTTTTTATCCAGTATGTCAGAAATATCAGAACGTCTTGCGGGATATGAGGCTGGAGGTGATGATTATATTGGAAAGCCGTTTAATCATGATGAATTATTAAAAAAGGTGGAGCTTGCACTAGAGAATATAAATAAAATTGACAGTTTTAAGCAGAGTTCGAATGATGCCATGAGTATGGCAATGACTGCAATGAGCCAAGCGAGTGATGTGGGTTGTATTTTACGGTTTTATCGAGATAGTTTTATTATAGACACAGTTGAGGCTTTGGCAAAATTATTATCTGAGACGGTTAGTGATTTTGGAGTTAATGGTATTGTTTACTTTAATGTTAACGGGAGTGATTTTTTTTACTCAAGTTCAGGTGTAGTGAAACCATTAGAACAAAGTGCAATAGAAAATTTACGTGAGCGAGGTCGGATTTATTCTTTTTCTAAAAGGACTATTTTTAACTATGGTGCTGCGTCTGTTTTAATTGTTGATATGCCAATAGAAAACGAAATTAAATACGGTGAATTGAAAGATAATATTGCAATATTAGTCGAAGGGGCTGAGGCTCGAGTAAACTCTTTAGTTGTTCAAATTAATCGCGAAGAAAAACAACAAGAGAATATAAGAATTATTAAAGCAACGAGAGTTTCGTTAGAAGCTATTGAACGACAACAACAAGAATCACTTAAGTCACATCAAGCGTTAATGGCTGATTTAGTCAATGATATTCAAGAATCATTCACACGCTTAGGGTTAAGCGATGAACAAGAACGAGAGTTAATGGCTATGATTGAGATTGTTGAGTCTGAATCGAACAAATTATTTGGAAAAAATAATCTACTGAATGAAAAAATTGCCTCCGTAATGACTTTGTTAAATTAATAACAGTAACTCAATTCACTTTGATGTCATTTAGCTGACATGTTCTGATCATAATTTAATATTACAATAACCGTATTTGTAATTGAAGATAAAGGATTAGAACATGAAATTAGATACAATCACATTCATCGATTTTTTAACATTAATGGTATTATTCTCTATTGTTACTGTAACGTTAGCGCCCGGTAACGTGTATGCTAGTAACGAGGTTAACATTCAGTTAGGACCACGCCCCTATTTTCTCATTGAAAAAATGCCTGATAGTAAACTCAAAAAAGATTTGCAGAGTTGTTCTAATTCTAAGGGTGAGTTTAAACGCAGTGATTTTTCCATTGGTCATCGCGGTGCAGCCATGCAGTTTCCTGAACATACTAAAGAATCGTATGAGGCAGCTGCACGTATGGGCGCTGGTATTGTCGAATGTGATGTTACCTTCACCAAGGATAAGCAATTGGTTTGCCGACACTCGCAATGTGATTTACATGCTACTACGAATATCTTAAATACACCGTTAGCAGCTAAATGCTCAGCGCCATTTACACCGGCAGTTTATGATGACAATGGTAACTTGATATCAAGTGCAACAGCACAGTGTTGTACTAGTGATATAACCTTAGCTGAATTTAAAAGCTTAAAAGGAAAAATGGATGCCAGTAACCCCACTGCAACTACGGTTGCCGATTTTATCAATGCCACGCCAAGTTGGCGTACGAATTTATATTCATCGAATGCCACGGTAATGAGTCATGCAGAAAGTATTGCGCTGTTCAAAAAATTGGGTGTTAAAATGACACCAGAGTTAAAATCAGCCAGTGTGGTTATGCCGTTTGAAGGGACTTATAGCCAACAGGATTATGCCCAGCAAATGATTAACGAGTATAAAACTGCCGATATAAATCCTGAAAATGTATTTGCTCAATCATTTGACCTTAATGACATTGTTTATTGGATTAATAATGAACCTGAGTTCGGCAAACAAGCAGTTTATTTAGATGGACGATACGATGATCCTACCTTTGATCATACTAATCCGGATACGTGGTCACCAACGATGGACGAGTTAGTGGCACAAAATGTTAAAATTATTGCACCACCAATGTGGATGTTACTCGCGAAGCAAGACGGTAACATTGTGCCATCGGTTTATAGTCTTGCCGCAAAACAAGCAGGGTTAGATATTATTACGTGGACATTAGAACGGTCTGGCTTGTTAGAAAATGGTGGTGGCTGGTATTATCAAACATTATCACCGTTAATTACTCAAGATGGTGATATGTTTCGCGTACTTGATGTGTTAGCGCAAGATGTTGGTGTTAAAGGTGTATTTTCTGATTGGCCTGCAACAGTGAGTTATTATGCTAACTGTAAAGGTTTGGATTAAAGATAAAATATAATAACGTATTAATCTTAAAAAAAATTTAATCCGGTGAATACTTTTTTACCGGATTAAATTATAGTAACTACTACTGTACTGTGATGCGTGTACGCGCAGTACCAATAACACTACCGGTTACCCAATCTTTGATGTCGATTGCAACGGTGTATCGCCCTGTTCGAGTCGGTTCTATTATACAATCGTAACGTTCGGCTGATGAGGCTTCAATTTCAGTCACCATAACAGATTTTGGCAATGCTCTGCCGTCCGATGCTATTATTTCTGCATTTAACCCACCAAAGTTAATTGTTTGTGGTAAGAAACCGGCACAAATATAACGTACTAATAATCGTTGGCCTAGGCTCATGGTGACTGCAACGTTAGGATCTGTTAATGCCGAGCGTGCACCATCAACTCCCGTGATAATAAAATAATCTGGATTTAAACTGTTTAATCCAACATCACCACCACAGGTTCCGGCACTCCACGGTAGGTTGTGCCATGATGAGTCAATTTCATCAACGGCCCAAATTGCTTCAACATCATATTTTGGGCCATTCTCAAATGCCGTACCCCAACCTTCTGGTGGGTCTATTATTAATGCGCCATACATCCCCATCTCGGCATGTAATACGGTGTTAGTATGACAGTGATAAAAATAGGTACCTGCATGAGATGCT
Organism: uncultured Thioalkalispiraceae bacterium; assembly: GCA_964420605.1. GTDB lineage: Bacteria > Pseudomonadota > Gammaproteobacteria > UBA6429 > Thiohalophilaceae > CAYQUC01. Next base: position 7,866 of record CAYQUC010000073.1, read on the forward strand.
TGCCATTGATAAGTATAAGTTCCTTGAACATCAAATGAGTAATGACCAACACCGTCATTTTCAGTGCTAGGTTCTATACCGTGGTGATGTATCGTGTGTAACCACATCATCCCCGGATTACTGAGTACGGTATGTACTATTTGTCCCTGGGTAACTCGAATGGCGGGGGAGGGAAATGTTCCACCCATGCCACCACCTCCCATGCCACCGCCTCCGCCATCATTAAATCCCCAAATCGAAACCGAACGACCATCATCCATTCGCATTGAACCGTTCATGTAAATACTTCGTTGGAATGTAATGTCGGGGGTTACTCGTCCAATAGTTGCTGGTGCATCAGGATAGGTATAACAAGCACCGCCCATTCCGCCGCCACCACCACCGCCATTACCGCCACCATTACCGCCACCATTACTGCCACCACCGCGACCCATTCCACCACGCATCATTAATTTTTTACTATCGAAGTTAAACATTGTTCTCTCCTTGATTTTTATTTAAATGCAATTGTTGTTGCAGCACCAAATTGATAGAGACCGCCGCCAGCGGTTTGTGTCATTTCGTCATGCATGTGCATTGGGAAATACCCCGTCGAGACGCTAGGCATAGCATCGGGTGGTAGCTCATAAGGATAAATAACATCAACACCGCCATTATTATTGGGTAACTGTACGGTATCTTTTAACCAAACTTCGGGACGAGGTTGACCATTGCGTGTTAACCACTCGACATGGTTGGCATGAAAGTGCATGGAGTGGATACACATTCCTGCATTACGAATTCGAATTAAAGCGCGGTCACCAATATGTCCTTCAATTCGAGTATCGGCGGCATAGCCTGCATCAATATCAGGGTTTGAATAATCTGGGTGTCCGGGGACACGCATACTGCGGCCGTTGATGGTGAAATAACGTGGTATGAAACGAGAGCGGGGAGTTCTGTTATTACGAAAATTGTTATGCCAGACAGGATCAATATCATTTGTTACCCAGGTGTACTGTTGTACAAAATTATTGCTGCCTTTGAATAATTCATTACTGCTACCTTTTGGCATGACAGAAAATGCACCGTGTAAACCGCTTAAGCGATTATAGGGTGCATTAAGTCCATCATAATAAAGATAGCTACCGGCATTACGAACTTGAAACTCGACCATTCGTGTTTGTCCACCAGAAATTCTGCCGCTATCAACAATGCCATCAATTTTAAAACTATGACTTGTTCCTAGGGTATTCACAATTGTTATGCGGACGGTATCACCTTCTTGAACAATCAATTGCATTCCGGGAACAGTTAAGTTGTTATTAGTTGGACTAAAACTTCTAAAGTAAACGTCAACACCATCGGGTTGAGTAATGGTACCTTCGGTTAGATATAAAGTTTGGGATAGTATTGCTGCATGTGCTCGAGATGACCAACTGAGTAAGCCCGTGCTAGCCGCAAGTACTGATGCGACGCTTGAGCTACTTAATTTTAAAAAAGTACGACGTTCCATAGACTCTCCTTGATCTAATGATTTTTTGGAGACAACATGATACTGAAGCAAAAATTCTTACATCAGTACAAACACCTTGATTTTTGTAAAATTTAAACTGAATTAAATTGTTATTTTATTATTTGTTAATGTTCTAATTTAAAAAACCTTTAATAAATATTAAGGTCTTTATTGTATAGATAACATATAGAAAACTGTCAATTGTCTGGATCTTTATTAATTACATTATTTATTTCTACTTTTGTTAGATTAAATATTTTTTGAAATTTAAAATAAAAAAAAAGTGTAATGGAATTAAAGCTTTGGATTGATATTTGGTGGCTTAACGTTTTCGCAAAATTTAACTTAATACAGTATAATCAAATTTAATAAACTTCAATTAAACGTTATAAACACGAGCAATACTCCAAACTTGAATAATATTAACATTTTCGTGACGCAGTAATTTAGACAATGCTTCAATGGTGTGCCCTGTTGTTACCACATCATCAAAAATTGCAACATGCGTATACTGTTGTTGTTTTTTTATATTGAACGCATTTTTAATATTGTGTTGCCGATTTTCGGCATTTAAGCCTGATTGTGGTTCGGTATTTTTTACACGCTCACACCAATGACGTTCAATTGGGATATCCAGATTTTTAGACACTATTCGTGCAATTTCAAGTGATTGATTATAACCACGTTGTTGCAGCCGTTTTGGATGAAGCGGCACAGGAATAATGCATTCCGGTAAGGGTGTTTTTCGAGCCGTAATAAATTCGCTAAATAATTTACCCAGTATTTGCCTGTTATAGAGTTTTTGATTAAATTTTAACTCGGTAATAAATGTATCGATTGGAAATCGGTACTCAAATGGGCTCAGTAAAACATCGTAACTGGGTGGCAAACTCAAGCAATGACCACATACTGGAGAGTTGGTATTGGACATTGGTAGTGCACATCGACTACATGCTTGATTTATATAGGGTAATTCATTGATACAGGTTGTGCATATAGCGCTATCTTGATGCTGATTGATTGTGTCACATAAACGACAAAGCCTATCTTGCAGCAGGAATTGTATGTATTTTATACTGTTGTCTACTATTTTCATCCCTATTAGTTGACATCCATTGTTGGTAGTTTATCCTTCTGCTTATTAATTAATAGCACCAATATACAGTAACCAGTTATGTCCGACATTAACACCAAACCGCAATTAATCACAGCCAAGAGCGCGCGTCGTGCGGCTGGGTTATTCAATATCGGTAATATTATTAGCATGTTAATCCCATTTCCGCTCGGTATTTTTTGGATGGGCTTATCGATGGTGGTTTACGCCATGAATCGACATCACCCAAATGACAAGGTCGGGAATTATACGCAGCAGGCAGCTTATCGGTTTTATGGGGTGCTGGGATTTGTGGTTATTGTAGCCATATTTTTTGGTACTGAAATCTATTATTGGATAGTTACCTGGGCAATTTGCGCCGGAATTTTAATTCCGTGGTCTATTTGGGATTTAATCAAAATTCGACGCGATAACTGGCAAGACTGTTACTTTGAAAAAGATGAATATACAGATAATGAGGAACAACAATGAATACGGTAGTTAGTGAGAGCGAGATTAAAGCAGATAGTATAACGGCTGATGCCGATTTTCGACACGACTGGACAATAATAGAAATAGAATCATTATTTGAAAAACCATTTAATGATTTAGTATTTCAAGCACAGCAAATCCACCGGCAACATTTTGATGCTAATGAAGTACAAATCAGTACCTTACTCAGCATTAAAACCGGTAAATGTCCTGAAGATTGCTCTTACTGTCCTCAAAGTATTCGATACGACACGGATTTGGAAGATGAGTCGTTAATGTCGGTTGAAGATGTTCTGGCTGCCGCAAAACAAGCCAAAGAAAACGGTGCATCTCGATTTTGCATGGGTGCGGCTTGGCGTAGCCCGAAGGAACGTGATTTAAAACCAGTAATGGAAATGATTAAAGGTGTCAAACAATTAGGTTTACAAACGTGTTTAACTGCGGGCATGTTAACGAAACAACAGGCCACAAATTTAAAAGATGCTGGACTAGAATATTACAACCATAATCTAGATACCTCACCAGAATTTTATGGTGAAGTAATTACGACTAGAACCTATGATGATCGATTGGACACTATTCAACATGTGCGTGATGCCGAAATGAATGTGTGTTGTGGTGGTATTTTAGGTATGGGTGAAAGTCGAAAAGATCGAGCTGGTTTGTTACAGCAATTAGTTAATATGGAAAAACATCCCGAAAGTGTTCCAATTAATATGTTAGTGCGCGTTGAAGGTACACCGCTTGAAAATGAGCAAGAACTTGATCCTATTGAATTTGTAAGAACCATAGCGACAGCTAGAATTCTAATGCCAAAATCCTTCGTACGTTTATCTGCTGGGCGTGAAGAAATGAGTGAAGAAATGCAAGCATTATGCTTTTTATCTGGTGCAAACTCCATTTTTTATGGTGAGAAGTTATTAACCACACCAAATCCAGCTGCGAATAGTGACAAAGCGTTATTTGCAAAATTGGGCATTAAAGCAATTTAATTTAGTTTATAAATTTCTATTATGTCTTGGATAGATTTACAAGCCCAGTTAGCATTACAAGAACGAAAACAACAGTCACTGTATCGTTCTCGCCGTGTGATTGATAGCGCACAGGACGTAATGCTGTCAGTGAATGGCAAGCTGGTGTTAAATTTTTGCAGTAATGATTATCTTGGTTTAGCCAATCATCCCGATGTAATTACTGCATTTAAAAAAGGCGTGGATCAATTTGGTGTTGGTAGTGGTTCGGCTCACTTGGTCACGGGTCATCAATCTGTCCATCATGAGTTAGAACAGCAACTAGCTGAATTTGTTGCACGACCACGAGTGTTATTGTATTCAACCGGTTACATGGCGAATCTTGGCGTGGTATCCGCATTATTATCTAAAAATGATTGTATTTTTGAAGACAAGTTAAATCATGCATCATTAATTGATGCGGGACAGTTATCAGCAGCAACGTTCAAACGGTATTTTCATAATGATACTTCAAATTTAAGTTTAAAATTATCTGAAGCACAAGAACACAATAATAAGCTAATAGTAAGCGATGGTGTATTTAGCATGGATGGTGATGTGCTTGCGTTAGATAAAATGATAGGTGTTGCACGGCAACATGACGCGGCTATCTTAATTGATGACGCGCACGGACTTGGGGTAACCGGTAAAACCGGGCGCGGTACATTGGAACAGTTTAATGCCTCGATTGATGATGTCGCTATATTAATGGGAACATTGGGCAAAGCATTTGGTACCTTTGGTGCTTTTATTGCAGGTAGTGAGATGTTAATAGAAACGTTGATACAACAATCGCGTAGTTATATTTATACTACAGCATTACCGCCGGCAATTGCGAGTGCGACCTTAGCAAGCTTAAAGCTCGTGGCAAATGAGCAGTGGCGACGTGAACAATTACAACAACGAATAACACAATTTAAAGTTGGAGCGGAGCAAATTGGTTTAAATTTAATGCCATCCGATACGGCGATTCAACCTTTATTAATAGGTTCAAGTGAACAAGCAATAACAATGAGTAAATTATTAGAACAAAAGGGTATTTTAATTTCAGCAATACGGCCACCGACTGTTCCTCATAATACGGCTCGGTTACGCATTACATTTTCAGCGAATCATACGAAAGAACATATTGAACAATTATTGTCTGCGTTGGAATCACTATTACCGGAGAGTCAACTCGATGCATGTTGAGAGTATAGGACAAGGGCCCGATTTAGTTTTATTGCATGGCTGGGCAATGCATGGAGGAGTATTTGATTCTCTCATAAAAAAACTGACAGCAAATTACCGTGTGCATATTGTCGATTTACCTGGCTTTGGTTTTAGTCGAGAGGATGATGGTAATTATAATTTGAATCAAGTAACGGATAGTATAATATCTGAGTTTAAAACTCGTGATTTAAATAACATCATATTAATCGGTTGGTCACTGGGTGGTTTGATTGCACAAAATATTTGCGCACGCGATTCTGAGTTGGTATCAAAATTGGTGCTGGTGGCATCGGTGCCAAAGTTTGTACATGCTGATGATTGGACTAATGGTATAGATGAATCATTGTTATCTGTTTTTCACTTGTCAATGGCTGATGATTACCGAAAAACAGTATTGCGGTTTTTATCATTGCAAGTGCTTGGTGATGAATTAGCCATGTTGCAGTTGCGATTATTGCGCCAAGAAATTTTTACTCGTGGTGAACCAAATTCTGATGCATTAAAAAGTGGCTTAACTATTTTACAACAATCTGATTTACGTAATCAGGTGGGTGAAATTACCCAACACTGTTTATTAGTTGGTGGCAGTAATGATCAAATCGTATTACAAGCAGCAATAATAGACAGCGTTGCACTATTTAAAAATGCGCGATATGAGATAATTGATAAGTCCGCCCATGGATTGTTCTTATCACATGAGCCACAGTTTTTAGCTATATTAAATGAATTTTTAGATGATAAATAACATTACAAAAAAACAGCATGAGTTTGAAGCAACGCAAGTCCGTGAGTCGTTTAATGCTGCTGTGGCAAGTTATGATGACCATGCGGTTTTGCAGCGTGAAATTGCCGATAGATTAATTGATAAACTCGATTTTATTAAATTACAACCTAAAGTGATTTTGGAAATTGGTTCGGGTACGGGTTATTGTACAACTCAACTTAAAAAACTATATCCTTCGAGTCACGTTATTGCACTTGATATAGCAGATTTAATGTTAAAGGCTACAAAAAGTAAACTCAGCCTTATACAAAAAATTAAAAAACAAATTTCATTTACCTGTGCCGATGCAGCCCATTTACCGTTTCAGGAAAATAGTATCGATTTTATTTTTTCTAATTTAACGCTGCAATGGTGCCCTGTATTACGGCAAGTTTTTAATGAGTTCTATCGAGTATTAAAACCCAATGGTTTGTTAATGTTCAGTAGTTTTGGGCCAGATTCTTTAAAAGAATTACGCAGTGCCTGGTCTAGTGTTGATAGCTTTAGTCACGTTAATCAATTTGTTGACATGCACGATATCGGTGATGATATGTTAGCTGCACATTTGGCCGATCCTGTCTTAGACATGGAAATGATAACCTTAACGTATAAAAACATATTTGATTTAATGCGCGATATTAAAAGTGTTGGTGCACATAATATTAATCAAACCCGAAATCATGGACTAACGGGTAAGGGACATTTCGAAAAACTAAAACAAGCATACGAGCAATTTAGAAGTAATGGTGTGTTACCGTTGAGTTACGAAGTTGTGTATGGTCATGCATGGATTGCTCCAGTTAAATTCGATAGAAATAATCCTAATACACTTTCATCAGCGCAAGATGCTCATCAACGTGTGACAATTTCATTAAATGACATTAAGTAAGCCGAAAGGATTATTTATAACCGGCACGGATACTGCTGTTGGAAAAACGTTTGTAACACAACGGATATTGCAACAACTCAATTCACAATCCATTTCATGTGTGGCAATGAAGCCAGTTGCGAGTGGTGCTATTCAAACCGAAAATGGTTTACGTAATGACGATGCGTTAAAATTACAACAAGCTTGTAACGTCACTGTACCGTACGAATTACTCAACCCATATTGTTTTGAATCTGCAATAGCACCACATCTTGCAGCACAACAATCGGGTGTTGAAATTCACTCTAACGTTATTTTAGATGCGTTTTATGAATTGTCGTTACTGGCCGAGGTTGTGATTGTCGAAGGTGTTGGTGGTTGGCAGGTGCCATTAAATACTGATGCTAATAATGTGTTGAGTGTGTCCAGTATAGCGGCGCAAATGCAATTACCAATTGTTATGGTCGTGGGTTTACGATTGGGTTGCATCAACCATGCTTTGTTAACGTATCAAGCGATACAAAATAGCCCATGTTCGATAGCTGGATGGGTGGCTAATGCAGTCGATACTGAGTTTTCTTCTGCAAATGATTGTGTTTCGACCTTAAAAAAACAATTATTTTCACCACTGCTGGCAAATTTACCGTGGTGTAATGCACAAAATAATAAAAAAACTGAAGATAATTTTGATCTGGATCAAGCATTCAGAGCATCAAAACGTCCAATCTGAATTTCACACAATCAAAATAATGGCTCTAATACACTGTTATAGTGTGGAATTTTGTCAAAATGTGGCCTGATAAGTGTAAGGTGTCACTTAATAAGTCACTGTTAATATTATCATTTTCTAATCATAATATAATTATATTAGTGAGGCTGAATATATTAATTAGTTATGTGGTTATTCTAACTTTTATATTGCCCAAATCAGTTACATGAATTAGCATCATTTCGCTCTTGGAATGATTCGTGAGTTACAACTCATGGAACAGGGTGGATGCAATTGTATAACGCGACTATACATAAAGAGTCTGCAGTTAAATATTATGTTATCCGCCCAATTAGTTCGATAAAGTAACCGATTGCAATCGTTTTTATGAGCTTAAGTTTCGTTTATCGTGTTTCATGTTTACGCCAAGCGTATGAAACAATAGGACTTTAGTAAAATTACATTACAATTAATTAAAGTAATCGAACAGCGGCATTATGAGAAACAAGAATAAAGGCTAGCAATAAAAATAAAATAAGCCCAGTATTGAAGCCATGCAGATAAATTAATCATAATATCGCATGGTAAGGCAATATAAAGTGCTTCAATACTAAATGAAGACGAACCATAGAGTTCGCAACAGAATTACAGCAAGTTTTACATACAATAAATAAATATAAGCTGTATTACATAATTTTTTATATTAATAACTCAATAAAATAATAAGAGGTAGACGTATGTCCATACGAAACTTAACTGCCAAGCTGTATCGCATGATCTTGATTTTCATGTTGCTCGGGCCGGCTAGTGTATTTGCAGCATATTCTGAATTGAACA
>CAYQUC010000074.1:0-13143 GCA_964420605.1 uncultured Thioalkalispiraceae bacterium
TGAAAGCGATCAGATGATGCACCATTGTTTGAAAATGCACTAATGAATTATGCGCTTTTGGGGCACAGTATCCAGTTTGCTTTAAGTGAATCTCAAATGTGGCTGTGGTAAAAAATATAAGCAGTGTTGTTTGCACTGAGCTAAACAATAAGTTTTATGGCAAGCACATTGTTATCACATATCAATAGCTAGTAAGCTATTGTTTCTATTACCTATTTAAAGAATAACAAAAGACTTAAAAAGTAATGAATGATGCATTCTCTTGGATGCACACGTCAGTATTAAATACTGTAAAAATAACTGTTCTTGCCGCAATACATGAGAAACGAAGTAGCGTGACTGGATTAGGACGGGCAATTGAGAGTGAAGCCAAAGAAAAATATTGTATAAAACGCACAGACAGATTGTTATCAAACTCAAACTTGTATACGGATCATCGAAATGTGTACCATACGATAACACTACTAGTTATGTCAACTAGATTGAACTTTAAGCTATTGAAATATATGGAATAATGACATGAATAATTATTGAGAAAACTAACGATTAACACTGGTATAATGTGAAACTCCTAAATTGCTATAAGTTACATTGAATTTACTAATAAAATTATAAAGCCGGAATAGCTCAGTTGGTAGAGCAGCGCACTCGTAACGCGAAGGTCGTAGGTTCGATTCCTATTTCCGGCACCACTTTAGTTTTAGCATTTCCGGCTTTATCTTGTAATTCCCAATACTAAGCTTGCTAAGTATACATCAGCCAGAACAGCCATTGAGCGAATTGCGAAAGAGGGCAGGAAGTATGGGATTTCTTTAATGATTGTTAGTCAACGTCCATCTGAAATATCAGATACAATTTTGTCGTGATGCGACTGACTAATCCTAGTGATCAAAGCTACGTCACACGACTGTTGCCTGATACTATAAGTAATGTTACTGATAACTTTCCTGCACTTGAAGCACGGGAGGCTATTCTAATAGGTGAAGCTGTGAACGTACCTGCAGTAATAATGGTCGATAAAATTACACACCTTCGTCTGAAGATGTGCTCGTATTAAGTGAGTGGAGGAAGGACTGGCATGATGTGGCCTTCCCTAGTCTGGTGCAAAAAATCCAAAAGGTAAACCAAGAATAGGAAACTAATTAAATTTGTTTAGTATCTGCTTTGTGCCGATTGCGTAAGTTTAAAAATTGGATGATTACTACTTTAAATTCAGGACAGACAACCAATTGAGTAATTTCTTGTTAATTCCTGTGGCGTTTTACACTCCTGCATGGGATTTAAGTCAATGTCTACGACAACTCTATACGCAAAGTTTTACCTATGGCACGTGCGGCATTGTCGAGTGTATGCAATGTAACAGAAGTGTTAGCGGGATCAAGCAGACGATCCAGTGCTGAACGACTGGTATCCATTAATTCAGCCATTTTCTTTTTAGAAATATGCTCGGTTTCCATCTTTTGGGCAATTTCCCATGCGATAACACGCTTGATAGCAATAGAATTAACTTCTGCTAAGTCCCCAGTTTCTTTCAGAAGATCATCTAGGGATGATCCTATGTGTTGATTATGTTTAGCCATTATCTACCTCTTTCTTTCGTTTTTTTGCTAAATCCAAGTCAGATTTAGGAGTTTTCAGAGTCTTCTTGATAAAACCATGTAGCAGCACCATTTTTCCGTTTTTAAAGAAGAACAACACACGTGCTATTCGTTTATCACCGAGATCAGTTCTCACTTCATATAGCCCATCACCCATAGGACGACATACAGGCATACCGATAGGCCAACCAAACTCGACAGTTTGTATGTCACCGCCAATAATCCTTCTGTCTTCTTTGATAAGTTTCAGTAGCCATTCACGTACAGGCTCATTTCCATTTTTAGAACAATAAAAGACTGCTGCTACTTTTTTCCTAGTATGACCTGTCATATACAAATGTACCATAATTGGTACATATTGTCAAGAGCATAGTTGGTTGGTTCATATTGTTACTCCAATTTGATGCATATTTTCATCTACAACCGAGTTTTGAAATGGTCGGTATTGTTATAACACGAGGAAATCCTTACTGCGAATTAGAAGTTGTAGCTCTTTGAGTTAACTTGAATTACTGAATCCTATTTCCGGCACCATAATTTTAAAGCGTTTTGGAAGGTTTTGATCAGTGCCGGAGCCAGACGTGGTTTTCTTTTTTATTAACATCCACATTATTCAAAGGACCTAAAATGTAGGCACCCTTTGATGCTATGCGTTGATCTGGACCCAGTGACAGTTTTGGATAGACCGATTGAAATGCATTGTTTTCGAGCATGGATTCCACCAGTTCGAGTAGGTATTCCTGGTTTAAATTAGCGCGCATTTTTTTGACTGCTCGATTAAATAACGTGGCTGCAAAAAAAGCGTTGCCAACAATTCTCTCATTTGATATGTCGATATTTTTTCGTCTAGCCCAACCTGTTGCTCGGGTTATGTGTAATTTTTTGCGTTTTGGTAACATGTTGCGATAGACGATATACGATTTCTGGGTGTTTGATTTAATAATCGATGGATACTGATCGCCAATATGGGAGTAGGAGTAATATAACCGTTCAATTGATTTAATCTGAACCTTGTTAGAATTTAGTGCATTTACATCGGGTGTTTCTAACCACGAGATTAAAATATTAGGCTGATATTTTTTTATGATTTTTGTCCACTGTGCTTTGTTTAAATTAGCTTTAAATGCGACTTCGTGATTTTTGATACTAAAATTACTTGATTTTAAATCCCGAGATAAAACCTTAACGGCGGTTTTATTTTTTTTATCGTCTCGATAAATTTGTAAAATAATTTTCTTTTTGTTTTTAAATTCAGATTTAATGTGTGCTGCAATTGTTTTTGCATCGTACGCTATACCACCAGAGTAATAAACATTATAAATATTCTCAGGCTCCAGATTGGGTAACTCGGTAGTAGGAAATAAACACGGTAGTTTAATTTGATTGCAGAAGTCATGGATAACATTCCAGGAGTTAAGACTAATACCATTAATAACACTAAAAACGGGTTGTTCGTTATAGTAATTTTGTAATTGCGTATTCCAACTCGACGCTGGCCCCGTTAACTTCCATATGTGTAGCTCAAAATTACGGTAAGACTCATATTCCCAACGTTTATGCCAAGGTGAGTGTGAAGCACGTTTTTGTTCCATTCGAGTTTTAGCATTGAGATCGTGAATGTAATGCGTTATCAAATCTACCATTGTAGCACTGGATTTATTTGGAACCTCGGATGTTACGATTGTGGCGATATGAATTTTATCTTTTGTTATTCCTGGTTCGGTTTTTAATGTGAGCGTTTTTAGATATTGAATGACAGAGTTAACATCCGTATCGGTGAAATTGTAGCGTGGCATTAATTGATTGAGCGTGCGTTTATCTGCGCCGGTACCTAATGTTATGGCTTTTGATAATGATTGGTCAGTATAAGCTGGTCGAGCACCATGACCTTTTATTCGTCGCCGCGATAATTGCTTATAAGCTTTGTTGCGTTGTTTATACAATATATCACCTAATATAGGTGATATCCGTTGTTCACCTTCGATAGAGCCAAAGCCACTGCGTCGATGGCAGCCTATGCAGCTTGCTTGTTGCCCTGACAATTTTGTATTAGCAGCTCCGGTAGCACTAACGGCTTGACCATTGGGTAATATACCTTGTTCATATATTCGCTTACCATTTTCGATGGTGCTATTTAAAGAATTTGTTTGTGCATTGACGCTATTTGGTAAAGTTATAAATAAACAACTATATACTAAAACAGAAAAAACTGATTTTAGTTGCGCGGTGAATAAAGAGCAATTTTGCATAGTGTTTTAATTAGCGTTGTTTATTTCATTAATAATACTGGAGGCATTAACAAACCCTTTGAGGCGAATCCATTTTGAGTCTTTATTAAGACGAATAAAAGTATAGGGTAGATGGTTCATTTTGTTACCACGATAATTACCAAAAATATTTTCGACGCTTAACATATCGTCAACATTACCCGTAAAAAATTTCCAACGATCACCTGCATTAAATTTTTGAGAGTATTCTTTTAATCGAGCCGGTGTATCACGTTCTGGATCAATAGAAAACGAGATTAATCTGATATCTTTAACTTTAATGTCATTAAATCGTTTTTGGATTTGGGAAAATGTTGATGATAATATCGGACATATTGCAGTACAACTGGTAAATATGAAGTTTATAACCACTGGGCCTTTATTTAGTTCAGTTGTTAATTTTACTGAATTATTATTACTATCAATAATATCTATATCAGCTAGTTTTACTTTAGGGTATGCAACTTTATAATTTTTTTTTACAGGAACTTTGTGGTGATCATGCTCGCCTGCGAGGCTTAATTGGATACCAAACGCAGTTATCATGAGTGTGGTTAATAGTTGTTTTTTGATTGATATTGGAATAAGTTGCAGCATTGTGTGGTCCAGTTTGATTCGAGGTGTATCTGTTCTGGTTAATGTAAACCAAGTATTATACTGATATATATAACTGGCATAAAGTCGCTAAAATCAAATTTTAGTATAATGTTGCTAAAATATTATTTATTTCAGCTTGCAAATCCCTTATTCTATCTTATGAATAGCGCTATACAACCACAAAATATTAGCGGTTTCTTATATTACTGAATTTAAATCCAAACTCTGCGATTAATAAACAATGAAAACTTTTGATGTAACTGACGGCTCTGAAGATAATATACCTGGAATAAACAACTCAGAACAAATTTACATGCGTAGATTAAGAGAGTTTTCCAAAGATACCTTTCTTGAACATGAAAATCGGCTATCTGTTGTCGAACGAACGGTCAATTTTATAGCTGATGTGCTTCCTGTTAGTTACGTTATTGTTGGTGAAGTTATAAAGGATGCTGAAGAAATCAACATTATAGGTACCTATGGTCTACCACCTGAAACTGATAACATTCACGGTCAACGCGCAATAATCATGTCATTGTTATGCCGAGATATTGTTTCTTTTAATGAGTCAAATGAACCTGATCGTGAAATGGCATCGACTTTAATTGGGGGATACCCAGTTGTTAGTGGTATTAGTGTGCCAATTTCGATTGACGGTGGTAATTCAGGGGTACTGGCGGTTTATTCAGAAACCGATCGAGAGTTTAATGATTCAAAAATAGCATTTTTAAACGCAATGGCCAATGTTATATCGATTTCACTGATGAAACCGAATATGCATCCTGTTGTGGCACAACACACAAGAAGTATTTTTCAAGCAAAAAAAGAATGGGAAAGTACTATCGATGTTATGCCGCAATTGGTTATTGTATTGGATAAGCGCGCAAATGTTGTGCGTGTTAATCGAACCATTGATTCATGGGGGCTCGGAACAGTAGCCTCGCACCTTGGACACAGTGTAGAAGAGGTGATTAAACCCTTGGTTACTGGAGTAACAAAGAATTACAAAATTAATTGGGAACATATTTGGGAAGGCCTACAAAAAGATTCTTTTTTAGAATGGGAAAGTAGCCCTGGCAGTAAAAATAAATCACTTCGATTTTCATTACGCCGTTTACTGGAAGATGAAAAGAAATTTAATACGCGAAATTGTTTTGCGGTTTTAGTTGTTGATGATATATCCGAACAAAAAGCAGCAGAACAAGCATTAAAAAAATATACCAATGAATTAGAGAAAAAAATTCGAAAACGAACGGATCAATTACGTTTATCGAATGATGAACTCCGTCGTGAGCTTGAGGACCATACAATTAATAAAACGGCATTAGTTGAGTCTCAAGAGCGTTATAATCTATTGTTACAATCGTCATTAGCTGGTATCTGTACTATTAATAACGGAAAAATTGATTATTGTAATGACCGTTTTGCATATATTTTTGACTATGGCAAAAGCCACATTATAGACCATGTCTTAGATGAGTTTATTTATCCAGAAGACATGGAGTCGTTAAATACTTTTATTGAAAATATTCTTCATATAGCACCAATGCAGCAACCAGTGGTAGTTAAAGGGCTTCGTCGTAATGGCGAACATGTTTGGATTGAAATAAAGTTAAATCTAATTAAGTTAGGTGCAGAGCACACCTTACTTATCAATATAATTGATATTACCGAACAAAAAAATACTGAGTTGACCTTACGTCAGTCAGAAAATCGACTGCACTTATTATCCAGTCAGTTAATTAATGCGCAAGAAAATGAGCGTAAACGGTTAGCTTATGAGTTACATGATGGTATTGGGCAGTGGTTGAGTGCTATTAAGTTCAAAATTGAGAATGTCATGGATGTTCATAAAACAAAATTAGATTCAGCTGCTGAGAGTGAGCTGAGTGATGTTGTCGAAACTATACGTGAAACAATTGAAGAAACACGGCGTATTTCGAGTGATTTACGGCCATCGATGTTAGACGATTTAGGTATTTTAGTGACAATTAATTGGTTTATTCGAAAGTTTGAAAGCACTTACAAGCTGATTAAAGTGAATAAACTGGTTAATCTTGATGAAGATGATATTACGGATTATCGCAAGGTTGTAATTTATCGTGTTATGCAAGAATCAATGAATAATATCGCTAAACATGCAAATGCTAATTTGATCGAAATATCATTAGAAAAAATTAATGATAAAATTAATTTTACTATTGTGGATAATGGCTGTGGATTTAATCTGCAGGAAAACAGTACGGTGACAGTTAATGATGGTTCTGGTACAGGATTAAATAGTATGCGCGAAAGAGCCGAATTAACCGGCGGAGCGTTCAACATTGTGTCGAAAATGCCGGGTGGAACTTCAATTAAAATTATTTGGCCTTGTTAGTCACTAGAACCCAATACTCAATCGATATTTAATTTAATTGTACATAACACGGGTTAATGTGACGGTAATAATAAATAGTCCGTTAGGGTTAACTATTAATTAGTCCATTCTCTAGTGCATAGCTGGTAATGCTACCCGCATCATGAAGATCCAATTTTTTCATCATGTTTGCGCGATGCTTTTCTACTGTTTTTGGGCTAATTGATAAGTACTTAGCAATATCTTTATTTTTATACGATTCTGCGATTAGCTTTAAAACTTCACGTTCTCTTTGTGTTAGTTTTTCCCACGATGGTGTTACGCTGTCTCTGTTCTTATTATCCAAATAACCATTAACGATATTACAAGCAATACTGGGACTAATAAATGTTTTCCCCGATAATATTTGGCGTATAGCAAACATGAGTTCGTCACGGCCATCATCTTTTAGCACATAGCCATTGGCTCCGGCTTTTAACGCGGTGTGTATGTATTCTTCGGATTTATGAACCGTGAGCACTAAAATTTTGGTGTCTGGCAAGCGTTTTTTAATATTCCGAATACACTCCGTACCATTGGTTTTGGGCATGGATAAGTCGGATAATACTAAGTCTGGCTTCAAGTTTATGGCCTGCGTAACGGCTTGTCGCCCGTCTTCGGCTTCACCAACTACATTAAAATCATCTTGTGCTTCTAATAAGGCGCGAATGCCGGCGCGCAAAATTGCATGATCATCAACAATCAGAATCGTAGTCTTATTAATCATATAGGCTCTTAAACTAAATAGTGTTTAATTTTAAGTAATGTTCATTATTTCTGAATGCAATAGTTTAAGTCTGGGGGGAGACACTTTAGCTACGCTCAAAACTGCTTTAGGGTTAATATTTAGAGCTCGGGCGTACATTGAGGTGATAAATATAGGTAGGGAAACACAGTAATTCTTCCATACACCGTAGCTACAGATTACAGAATCTATTATTATCTGTAAACATATTTAGATTAAATTTATCTTAAATAACAAATTATTTATTTTAGGTGGATAATCGCCTGTTGATAGGAAATATTTTAGATAAAACAACTGATTAATAATCCGATTTTTACAGTGATATGCAGTTAAAGTATTAATTTAAAATAACTAGTGGACTATGGCACAAAATATATTTTATTTAACTTTCATTTAGTTACCGATTAAATGTTACAGTTTTATTTCTGTATCGATAGAAACGATTCTTTTTGGTTTTTTCGATTGAAACAGCATAATCACAAAAAATGGCCTTCAAATAGAGTAATTATTTTTAAATAATAAGCTAACAGCCGAAAATATCAAAATTTTTCATTGTGATCTCCATCACAAAACCATACTACCGAAAGCAGGGTAACCCTACCATGCAAATACTGCATACACCCTAGTGGTAAACCATTACTCCTAAGTTACATTACGCTCATAAAAATAATATTTGGATTTTACTGACGTTTAGTTTTGTCGGTAGCCCAATTATTGTGGACTTGGTGCGGTACTTTTTACCGTGGTGTAAAACTTGGATGAGGATATATCCTGTGAATGGACATAAACTGTTTAATAAAATCTCGATATCGACAATACTAATCGCATTGTTTTTTTCGATATCATTTTCAGCGAACGCGTTAACCTCGGTTACCGTGAAAAACGGGGTAACTGGAATTACCTATCAAAACTATCGCTGGGTAATTGAAGAAGATCAAACTTTTGATATTAAAGCGGATCAAACTTGTATTTCTGGTGCTACTGCCGATTATAAAGAATGCTTATCACTGAACTTTCATAAAAGTTATATGCCAGTAATAGCTCAGGGTTTTACTTCAAGTGCACAAGCCTTTGTGTGGAATACACTGAATCTTGATCCTACTAAACGTTATTATATTTCAATTTTACCTGACGAATCAGCAGCGCAAGCCATGGGCGGCGCTCAAATTAAAGCCGGTCAGGAAAATGTTGAAATTGTCGTTACTACAAACAATTTAAAAACAGCTCAAATACGAATTTTTGTTTTTAATGATGTACATCCAACCAATAATACACCGAACTCAGTTGGTGAAGCTGGCCTTCCCGGTTTTGATATTAAATTAGAAGATGCAGGTGGCCGTTACGGTATATCTGGTCAACAAATTGTAACTGACGTTTACGGTAATCCATTAGGTTCAAAATATACTGCCGCGGGTAATTTAATCCCAGGTTCAGGTAACGGTAATATTATTACTGATGCCCAAGGTATGGCAGTTATAGAAAATTTAGCTCCTGCTAAATACGGTATTATTGTTGTACCACCTACTGGTACTAACTATGTTCAAACTTCCACAATTGAAGGAACACCAATTATTGATGCATGGGTAAAGGCTGATGAGCCTCCTTACTTTGCTGAGTTTGGTCCTCCAGGTCCTCATGTTTTCATGGGTTTTGTTAATTTAGATGAACCATCGTTATTAACCGGTGGTATTACCATTCGTGGTCAAGTATCTGCAATTCATAACTCACGTCCTCCAGCATTTGACTTCTTTCCTGGCGCACCAGTATCTAACTGTGTTGTGGCATTAAATGAAGGCAATGGTGTCAATATTGGTCGTAAATTATTTGCAGCTAAATGTGATACAAATAGTAATTTTGTTATTCCAAATGTTCCACCGGGTAACTACTCATTATCAATTTGGGATGAGCCTTTAGATTATATTTTTGGTCAACATGCAATTACTGTTGGCAATACTGACCTTACCGTTAATCCATCGTTGTTTGCGTGGTTTGCACGTATTGAACAAAGTGTATTTTATGATACCAATGGTAATGGTGTACGCGATGCTGGTGAAGTAGGTATGCCTGAAGTTCCTACAGCCATTAGATGGCGTGATGGTACGGTCTATCAAGGATTTCCAACCGATATTAGTGGTGAAGCACCTTATGATCAAGTTTTTCCATTTTTTAGTTGGTTAGTTGCTGAAGTTGATTTTAGTCGTTATAAAGCAACGGGTGTAACCGTCACTGTTGATAGCGGTGGTCTAGTTACTCCTGGTGCAAACATCAATCCTCAAGAACAAGGTGTTGGTTCTGGTGTATTTTCTCGAACCGAAACAGGTGAAGTATTAACTCAAGCCTTTCAAGGTTTTCTTGGTCAAACCAGTATAATCGAATGGGGTAAACAAGTTTATACTGATGCTGAGATTCGCGCCGGTGTGAATGGTGGTATTAGTGGTATCGTTTATTATGCTGTAACTCGTGCAGAAGATGATCCAGAATTTGCTGCTCCTGAAGTATGGGAACCTGGTATTCCTCGTATCCAAGTTGAATTATATGACTATGATTCAGTCTCAGGTGGTATTAAAGATACTAATTTAAATCTCGAAATTGATAAATCCGACGTTGATAACTATCCATTAGGATGGTCAACCGGCGGAACAATGGGCCCTGAAGATTTTGATTATCATCCAAATGATCCTAATTTTAATATGGGTGATGCGATTCAAATCACAACAACCGATAGCTGGGATGATAATTTACCAACAGGTTGTATCAATACAGTTGATAGTCCAAAATTTTTAGCTGATGGTGTTTATCCAACAGATTGTTTTGACGGCTTGCGTAACTATAACCAAATTCGAAATGGTGTATTTGATGGTGGTTATGCTTTTGGTAACGTAGTTCCAGGTGAATATATTGTCGGTACTGGTGATCATCGTGCTTACAAGACAGTTAAAGAAGAAGATAAGAACGTAGATTTTGGTGTAACTTTTGTTCAGCCAAATTTACTACCTCCAGCTTGTGTTGGTACACGTGCTGAAGCAGTTCCGTTTGAGTATTCTTTATTTCCTGTAACCGATGATGCTGGTAATAAAGTTTCTCCATTTAATGCCGGTGTTATGACACCATTATGTAATGAGAAATTAGTTAAATTATCAGGCGGTCAAAATGCTGCTGCGGACTTCTTCTTATTTACAGATGTTCCAGTTGCAGGTCACATCATGGGCTTCATCTTGAATGATTTAGCAAATGAGTTTGATAAAAATTCACCAACATTCGGTGAGAAATATTCACCACCATTCCTACCCGTTTCGATTCGCGATTGGAAAGGTAATGTAATTGGTCGTACTTATTCAGATCGTTGGGGTAGCTTCAATGTATTAGTACCGTCGACTTATACTGAAAATCTACCAACATCAAGTGGTATTTCTCCAAATATGTTAACTGCGTGTATGAATGATCCAGGTCCTATCCCGGGTATTGATGCTCAAGGCAATCCTGCCATGGTAGTTGATCCTAATTATCAAAAGCAGTATTCACAGTTCTGTTATACCTTTAATTATATGCCGGGTGTAACAACCTATCTTGATACGCCTGTGTTACCAATTGCAGCATTTTCAGGAATTGGTCAAGACGCGTTGGATTGTGAATATCAAAATGGTACTCCGGTTATTGCTAAAACAGTTGGTTCTGTCGCGGGCCCTGTTGTTGCTAAAGCAGGTGACACCTTACAAATTATATCGCTTGGACCAACCTTGGTATCAAACCCAGAAGCTCTATTAACGGGGCAACCTAAAGACATCACTCGTGATTATGGTTTCGGATCCACGCTTGGTGAAGTGACTATTAATGGTGTTGTTGTACCAACCACAACTTGGAATGATGGTCTTATTACGCTAGCAATTCCAAACAGCGGTAATCTTGAAATCATCCGTGCCGATGGTCGACGTACTCAAGCCGGTATCCAGGTTACGGTTGGTGGTAATATAGTCGTTGTACCACAAGGCGGTAAAATTCAAGATACTATCGATAGACTTGATGTTGTAACTGGTACAACTGTTGTTGTTCCTCCAGGTACCTATAATGAAATGGTTATTATGCATAAACCAATTAAGTTACAAGGTTCTGGTGCATTATCAATTATTACAGCAGCTAATATTCCATCTAATAAATTACAAGATTGGGATATCTTGGTTAAGACTTTTATCGAAGCAGTTCCTAAAACAATTAACCTATTACCCAAACAACAAGTGGGTAATTTATTACCTGAACAAGCAACCTTATTCACTGAAGCCGGTGCTGGCATCTTTGTATTAGCAAAGAATGCAGATCCTTTAAACGGTGGTTTTGGTAAATTAGCAGTGCTTGATGCTAACGGTAATGAAGTTATTGTTACTAATGCGAATGGTACTGATGTTGTACTTAGAGAAACTGTTGCACGTATTGATGGTATCTCGGTAACCGGTTCAGATAACGGCGGCGGTATTGTTGTTAATGGTTATGCTAATGATTTAGAAATTAGTAATAACCGTATTTATGGTAACTTTGGGGTATATGCTGGTGGTATTCGAGTTGGACATCCAACACTTATCAATGCCACTGATGATGGTTACGCCAACGCGTTAAACGACCGAGTCCTAATCCACAATAACTTTGTCGCTGGTAACGGTGCTTCAAATGGTTATGGTGGTGGTATTAGCATGAATCACGGTTCTAAATCTTATGAAGTAACTAAGAACTATGTTTGTGGTAACTTCACTCAAGGTAGTGGCGGCGGTATTGGCCACATTGGTTTAGGTGCTCCAGATGGAACCGGTAGCTCGCTAATTGAAGATAACACTATAATCTTCAACCAATCCTTTAAGCAACAAAATGCAGTGTCTGGTGGTGGTATGTTCATTGGTGGTGCAGTGTCAGTTGTACCAGGTGAATTAACTGCCGGTGCTGGTGATGTCATCATTGACTCAAACCTTATACAAGGCAATAACGCCGGAGCCGGTAACGGTGGTGGTATTAGTTTTGCGATGGTAAATGGTCGTGATGTATTGCAAGGTACCTATAACCGTATGCATACAATCAGAATGACAAACAATATTGTTGTTAATAATGTTGCTGGACTTTCTGGTGGTGCTATATCACTTATTGATACTGCACGGGTACTGATGGTTAATAACACCATTGCGTATAACGACAGTACTGCAACCAGTGGTGAAGCTTTCTGTGACCCGGTATTGACTACAGTCTGTAGTGCAGTGTTATCTCAATCACGTATTGCTGGTGTTGCATCTTATGCTCATAGTTCTCAATTCCGAGATGCATTTGCAGCGTCAATAACTCGAAGAAGCTCAGTAAGAAGATATGGTTTATTCTCTAATGCACGATTAGCAAATAATATTATTTGGAATAACCGTTCATTCTACTTCCGAATTAACCAAGGAAACATTATAACTCCATTTGAATTAGTGCCTGATGGTATTAAAGACTATGGCGTGGTTGGTGTTGCTGGTCAATTGAACCCACTATCTAGTGTGTTAACGGATACCACAGGAACCAATAGTA
>CAYQUC010000074.1:13243-16285 GCA_964420605.1 uncultured Thioalkalispiraceae bacterium
GGTCAATTGAACCCACTATCTAGTGTGTTAACGGATACCACAGGAACCAATAGTACTAACAGCATGTTAGATCCATTGTTTGTGAACGATTATGTGAACATGCCAATTGATCAACAAGCTGTTGTTAAGCAAATTGAGCTAACAACAATTCTGGGTGTGCAACCTGCATTTGATGAGGGTGGTAACTTTATTGATATCCGATTTGGACCATTATCGTTAACACAGCCAAGCATGTCTCCTAACAATGATCTCGGCAGTAACTATCGTATTACTGCCAATAGTTCAGCGATTGGTCTTGGTAATGCTGGTTACTTAGGTATACCAGAACTAGGCATGGACATTGATAACGATGAACGAGTTGGTCGTGTTGATGCCGGTGCAGATCAGTTTATTGTTGGGCCACCAGAAGTTGTTAATGGTGTTGCTCTTAATACATTAGTTGATTTACCAGTAGTAACACCTGCTAGTTCCTCATCAGCAACTGCTAGTCCAAGTACTGGAGGTGGTTGTACAGTGCAAAAAGGTTCACGTTTTGATCCTTTATTACCACTGTTGATGTTGTTAACACTTGGTTACTTCATCCGTCTTAAATTTGTAAACCGAAAAAAAGACGAGGTGTAAATCATGTTGAATTTAACTAAAAAAACAGTAACGCAATTTTTACAAAATCGAACACAAATGGAGCAATCTTCAATGAACTCTACTTACTTAAAAGCACTACCGGCAGCAGTAGTTAGTGCATTAATGCTAGTGTCAATGAACGTCAATGCAGCTGCATTCGTTCAATGTCCTGGAGACTCAAACTTGGATGCAATTGTTGATGATCCAACAACACCGTCTAACGTGAAATGTATGCATCTTGGAGCCGGTGATGGTTATGTCACAATGGCTGATGGTAAATTACAATACATGTTTGGTTTTTCAGACTTAACGGGAATTGTTCAGGGTAATGCAATTGATCGCGGTATTCGAGCAGCAGAATTTCCTGCACCGACCATAACCTTGGATCAAGGTGATGAGTTTTACCTAACCTTAACCAATGTTGGTATGGCCGATCGTCCAGACTTGGCCGATCCACATACTGTACATTTCCATGGTTTTCCAAATGCATCAGCGTATTTTGACGGCGTGCCAGATGCATCGATTAGTGTGAATTTAGGTGCTAGTTTAGCGTATTACTATAATCTTGCTGAACCTGGTACCTATATGTATCACTGTCATGTTGAAGCATCCGAACATATGCAAATGGGTATGTTGGGTAACTTATATGTCAAACCTAAACAAAATAAATTACCAAGCCAAACATTTGGTAATGGCTTTAATCATGTTTATAACCCAGCAAGGTTAGTAACTGATCCGGCGAATTCACAATACGTTTATAATGACGGTGATGGATCAACTGCTTATGATGTTGAGTTTCCAATGCAAATATCATCATTTGATTCTGATTTTCATGATGCAAGCATGAGCGTGCAACCCTTACCATTTGCTAACATGTTTGATAATTATGCTATGTTAAACGGTCGAGGTTACCCCGATACGATTAATCCTGGTGTTATTTCAACAACAGCGCCAACTGATAATGTCACTAGAGAGTCACAACAAGTGAATTCAAAAGTGACAGCAACAACAGGCCAAAAAATATTGTTACGTTTTTCAAGTTTAAGTACAACACGCTACTTTAGTGTTGGCGTAAACGGACTAACAATGAGAGTGGTTGGTATTGGTGCACGATTATTACGTGGACCAGACGGTAAAGACTTATCGTTCAAAACAAACTCAATTACTGTCGGTGGTGGTGAATCAACGGATGTGATTATTGATACAGCCGGTGTCGCGCCAGGAACTTATTTTCTTTACACCACTAACTTAAATTACCTCAGTAATGGACCAGAAGATTTTGGTGGCATGATGACTGAAATTGAAATTAAACCAGTAATTTAATTAGTGACGTAAAAGGAGCAATTAAAATGAACACATTTTTACAAAAGTACAGCAAGTCACTAAAATTAGTGATTGGCGTTTTGTCATTAGCTGTTTTTAGTACAGCAAATGCTAAAGTTGAAGGTATTACCGGTGTAGCCGGAACGCCTATTTTTAATTTAACAGCCAGCGATGGTTATATCACAACGCCAGATGGCGGTAGTGTGCTGTTATGGGGATACGGTCAAGCCAATGGCGTGATGCAATATCCTGGTCCAACAATTATTGTTAACCAAGGTGATGTGGTTACTATTAATTTGTCAAACGAACTTAATGCGATAAATCCATTGGGTGTTAAAACATCATTGATCTTCCCTGGTCAAAAAGGCGTTGTAGCAACCGGTGGAACGCCAGGTTTAATGACTAATGAGTCCAGTGGTCCACTTGATATTGTTACTTATACGTTTACTGCTAATAAGCCTGGAACGTATATGTATCAAAGTGGTACCAACCAAAGCATTCAATTAGAAATGGGTTTGGTTGGTTCAATCGTAGTTAGACCTACATTACCTGCAAACACTCCAGTTGGAGTGACACAGGCATTTGGCCCAGCTGATACCGCTTTTGATTATGAATATTTATATGTATTAACAGAAATGGATCCAAAAGTTCATTATGCTGTTGAGTTTGCAAATACCTATGCTGATATTGAAGCGATTGATAATACTGAATACCATTCAGTATTGTGGTTCATCAACGGTCGAAATGGTCCTGATACAGTTGCACCATCAAACGCACCGTACTTACCGCATCAGCCTTATGGTAGTTTGGCTCAAGTTCACGCTGGTGATACTGCGTTAATTCGTTTTGTTAATGCGGGTCGTGATATACATCCGTTCCATACTCACGGTAACCACTTTAGAATGTTGGCACGTGATGGCCAATTACTACAAAGTGCTCCAACTGCAACAACAGTTGATTTGTCTCGAGAAGATTTCACCTTACAAGCAATTCCTGGTGCTACCTTTGATGTGTTATGGGGGTGGACTGGTGCAAACATGGGTTGGGATATTTTAGGTGGACCATCAACATTACCTTGTACTGATGCCGATGGTGATG
>CAYQUC010000075.1:0-16195 GCA_964420605.1 uncultured Thioalkalispiraceae bacterium
TAACAAAAAACACTAGCACGAACCACCAAATAATAATTTTAAAATGAACTTGCATGACCATCCTTTGAAATTAATCCATTAATTTAAAACTTGTAGTAAATAACATGCCACTTGGCCCATTACCTTATTTTTAAGAAGTCGCCAATTAGGTGGTAACTTGGGTAACGTTTCAGCCTTTGCCATTTCAACATAAATAACACCGTTGTTACTAACTAATTTTTTATCCGCTAGCATAATTATAACCGGTTCAACCATATCTGTTTGATACGGTGGATCTAAAAACACCAAATCGAATGGTTTTTCTTGCTTACGTAAATAGTCTTCAGCAGCACCACAGTGATATTCAATATCGTACTCCGAACCAATATTAAAAATTTTATGTTGTGCCTGTAATTTATCAATAATATTTTTTTCTAAATCAACAAACACCATCCCAGTTGCACCGCGCGATAATGCTTCAAAGCCCAATACACCACTACCGGCATACAGATCCAAGCACCGACTATTTATTATGTACGGCGCTAACCAATTAAATAAAGTCTCTCGCACTCGATCTGGAGTTGGCCGTATTGATAAATTAGTCGGGAATTCAATTTTTCGTCCTCGCCAGCACCCAGCAATAATACGTACCGACGAGTTCTTAATTGCCACTTTAGCCATAAAGATAATTAACTATCGTTATTATAAAGCAACGAAAATTATTTTTTAATATCAGTTTTAGAGTCATCTTGCTGCTTCGTGTTCGTTTTTAAGTCACCAACAATAACAGTTAATAATTTCGAGGGGTCAACCCGACGACTAAATGCATCTTTAATTTGTTCAATCGTTATCGCATTAATTTTATCAACGAACGTAGCCAGATAATCGAGCGGTAATTCATAAAAGCCGATCATAGCAAGATACTCAACAATCTCACGATTGCTATCAATACGCAGCGGAAAGCCCCCTGCAGTATTCAACTTACTGTGTTCCAATTCTGCCGCAGTTGGCCCTTCAGTGATAAACTTAACAATAACTTCGTTTAAGATTTTTAACGCTTGTTCAGTTTGATCATTTTTAGTTTGCATACCAACTATAAACGGGCCATTCACGCGCATTGGAGAAAAATAACTATACGAGCTGTAAGCAAGCCCACGTTTTTCACGAATTTCATTCACAATTCTCGAACTAAAACCACTGCCGCCTAATATGTGGTTACCTAAATATAAGGCATAATAATCTTTATCACCACGTTTAAGTCCAATGCTACCCATCATTATATGAGTTTGAGATGACGGAAACTGTTTTGAAATTATTTTTGCTTGGGGATAAGACGTGGGTTCGGATAAAGCCACGGCTTTTTCACCAACCGCCAAGCCTTTACTGATGTCTTCAGCAATTTTTGTTGCCTGACTTAATTGTAAATTACCAACCATTACTATAACTGCATTTTTCGCGACATAATACTTATTATAATAATCTTGTAAATCTTTAATGCTCAGCGCTTTTATACTTTGTTTTGTACCAGTGCTCGACGCACTATAAACATGCGAACCAAATAGATTTTTATAAAATAATTTACTCGAAATAGTACTAGGAGATTGAGACTCTGCTTTTAATCCTATTAACATTTGTTTTTTACTACGATCAAAATCACGTTGAGGAAATGTTGGACCGTGTAACACCGCCATGAACGTTTCAAGCGATTGGTTCAATATATCCGTATCGGTTAAACTGCGTAAGCTCAATAACGCCATGTCTTTTAATGACGAGCTAGAAAATCGTGCGCCAATACTATCAAAACGTTCAGCAATTTCATCACCGCTAAGTGTGCCTTCACCAAACCGAGCACCTTGATCTAACATCGCATTGGTTAACAATGCTAAGCCCAGCTTATCACCGTCACGTGCACTACCGGCATCAAAGGTAACGCGTAAATCAAGCATTGGTAATTGTAGTGTCGGAACAAATAACACTTTGGAACCATTATCAGTCTTCCAGGTTTGAATTTTGGGGCCCGAACCTTCGACACTGGTGATTACTGGCTCAGTTATTGCTGTTTCATTTGAGTTATTAATAATTGGTATAATTAAGATCACTGCAACAAGTGCAACGACACTAATTATTATTTTTTTCTGTATAGCAGACATAATATTCCCTGTATAAATATTAAATTAGTGAACAATCGATTTTTATTGTATTGCTGTCTTATTTTCCAACAGTTAACGCCTGCGGAATTAAATGAGCCACAGTCAAATGATCTGCCACCAGGTATTTTTTCGCAACCTGCTGAATTTGCTGTGCTGTCACTTCACGCACTTTAGCAACATATTCATCCATTCGTTGCCAACCAAGCCCAACTGTTTCCAATGTGCCAAGCTGCATCGCTTGATAAAAAATTGAATCACGTTCATAAACATTTGAGGCAACAACTTGTGCTTTAATACTTGCCAGTTCTTTATCACTGACTAAATTTTTCTTAACATCGTCGAGCTGTTTTAAAATAGCATCTTCCAGAATGGTAAGTTCTTTGCCGGCTGCAGGAGTCGCGTCGATTAAAAATATTTCACTTTGTCGCGCGTATAAATTGAAACCGGTATCGGCACTCGATGCAATTTGTTGATCGCGAACCAAGCGCTTTGGAAACCGTGAACTTGAGCCCGAACTTAATATTCCGGCTAATACTTCTAGCGCGTACACTTCCCATTCTTTTTCAGCGGTTTTCAATGACGGTACTTTATAGCCCATTAACAAATACGGTAGTTTTGCAGGCGCTTTCACCACGATACGTCGTTCGCCAACTTGAGGGACTTCAGTTCTGGGTTTTAACTGAGCCACTTTTCGAGCTGGAATCACGCCATAATACTTCTCAGCCATCTCAAACACTTCTTTGTGGTTAACATCACCCACAACGACCAAGGTGGCATTGCTTGGGGTATACCACTGCTGATACCACCGTTGCAGATCTTCAATTTTCATATTATCAAGATCGTTCTGCCAGCCAATAATGGGTTGACCGTATGGACTGCTCATGTAGGCCATAGCATTAAACTGCTCATAAGTTTTTGAACGCGGTTTATCATCGGTACGCATGTGTCGTTCTTCGATAACGACGGCCAATTCTTTGGTGAATTCATCATTGGGTAAGGTTAGATTCACCATGCGATCGGCTTCCATTTCCATGCTCACTTTCAACCGGCTTTTTTCAAGTTGTTGGAAATAGGCGGTATAATCTTTTCCGGTAAATGCATTTTCCCGGCCACCGTGCTTGGCTATAATTTTAGAAAATTCGCCGGGTTGGTATTTATTGCTGCCCTTAAACATCATGTGTTCTAACACATGTGATAAGCCAGTACGGCCATTGGCCTCATAACTTGCGCCAACTTTATACCACACCTGTGACACCACAACCGGAGCGCGGTGATCTTCATTTACCAGCACTTTCATGCCATTTTTCAATTTATGCTCATAAACCGACGCCATAGCACTGTTGCTGACGCTGTAAAAGGCGCAAAATAGCGATAAACCCATTCCAATTTGTTTTAACATGCTTGTTTTCCTGAAACTTTAATTATAATCACCATACAAACTCATCGTCTGCAATGGTAGGATATGCTACCGAAGTGTACAAGTGCATTCGACTCATTTGACCGGTGCTAGACTCATACGTTTAGGCTTGTATGTTAAATAGCTGTTTTAATTTCGATTCTAGCCCTATTTATTAAATCGGTTTGTATCGGGCAACATTTGTATTTATTGTAAATTAAGTAACATAGGTACGACAGTTAGAATAATGTTTGGTTTCAAAAAATCCTCTAAAAAGGACAGCACAGAAAATACGAAAGCCTCGCTTTTTTCAAGATTGAAGCAGGGGCTTAGCGGCACCCGGAATAATATTAATTCTGGTTTAGCCTCCATATTTTTGACAAAAAAACAAATAGATGATGAATTGTTCGAAGAAATTGAGACTTTACTCATTACGGCCGATTTAGGCATTGATACCACCACCAGCATTATTAACGTCCTAACCGAAAAAACGAAACGTAAAGAATTAGCCGATTCAGCAGCATTATATGCCGCTCTACGACAACAATTGCTCGATATTTTAACTCCGTGTGAACAACCACTAACGCAAGTCATCGATACCTCCTCAAACACACCGTATGTGATATTAATGACAGGAATCAACGGCGCGGGTAAAACCACCAGCATTGGTAAAATTACCCGACATTTTCAGCAACAGGGTAAATCGGTCATGCTCGCCGCAGGAGATACTTTTCGAGCTGCAGCAGTGCAACAGTTAAAAACCTGGGGGGAACGCCATGATGTCACCGTTGTCGCACAACACGATGGAGCCGATAGCGCCTCAGTAATATTTGACGCATTGGAATCCGCTAAAGCAAAAAATATCGATATTTTAATTGCTGATACCGCCGGTCGATTACATACTCAGTCCAACTTAATGGAAGAATTAAAAAAGATTAAGCGGGTACTCACTAAAATTGACAGCACTGCACCACAAGAGGTGATGTTGGTAGTTGATGCAGGGACTGGTCAAAATGCATTAAATCAAGCAATTGAATTTGATAAAGCCTTGAACTTGACCGGTATTACCTTAACAAAATTAGACGGCACTGCAAAAGGTGGCGTTATTTTTGCTATTGCACATAAATTAAAGCTACCCATTCGATTTATTGGTGTCGGCGAAAAGGCCGAAGATTTACGTGAATTTAATGCCAATGATTTTATTGATGCTTTATTTGACACTGACAATAATAATTCAGAATAACAAACCCTATACAAAAAAATAATCGACCATGATTCGCTTTACCAACATAAGTAAACGTTATCCTAACAGCCATGATGCTTTATCAAACGTGTCATTGCACGTAGAACCCGGAGAAATGGCCTTTTTAACTGGACATTCTGGTGCGGGTAAAAGTACCTTTTTAAAGCTCATCGGTTTATTAGAGCGCCCTACCCGCGGGCAAATAATCATTGACGGTCAAAACCTCAATAAAATGTCGAGTCGCAAAATTCCGTATTTAAGGCGTAACATTGGCATCATATTTCAAGATAATCGATTACTGTTTGATCGCACCGTGTTTGATAATGTTGCGTTACCGTTAATCATTATGGGACACCCTCACCGCGAAATTCTACGCCGAGTGCGCGCAGCTTTAGATAAAGTCGATTTACTCTCAAAAGAAAAAGTAATGCCAATTACATTATCGGGGGGCGAACAGCAACGCATCGGCATCGCACGTGCAGTTGTGAATAAACCGCCGTTAATTCTGGCGGATGAGCCAACCGGTAACCTTGATCCAGCATTGTCAAAAGAGATTATGTCTATTTTTGAACAATTTAATGCTGTTGGCGTCACAATATTAATTGCAAGCCATGATTTGGATTTAATTTCTCAAATGGGGCATCGCGTTATTGAATTACGCGACGGAGTATTACACAACGATACCCCTTCAGTTCATTCCAATGGTACTAGCGGGAGTTACTGATGAGTAAAATTTTAAACGAGCGCGCCATTCCGACCTTACATGGCCCACTGACCAATCTAAAAATATATTTACTACGCCATTTACAAGTCTTTTTTTATAGTTTGGGCAAGCTAATTGCAACACCATTCGCGACTTTCTTAACAGCCGCTGTTATTGGTATCGCTCTGGCCTTACCGTCAGCATTACACGTGTTATTAGAAAATGTACAACACTTAAGTAGCGGTTGGGATGGCGCAACCCATATTTCATTATATTTAAAACGCGATACCAGTGACCAAAGTGCCCGTCAGCTACAAACAAAACTGCAAAGCCTGGCCGAAGTATCAAACGTACACTATATATCAAAAGAAAAAGCACTAGATGAATTCAAGCGCTTATCCGGTTATGGTGACGTACTTAAAGCATTAAAAGAAAATCCGCTGCCCTCGGTATTAATAGTACAACCATCGCAGCGCTACAACACTCCAGAAGCATCAGAACAATTGGTTATCGATTTTCAAAAACTATCGTATGTCGAATTTGCACAACTAGACATGCAATGGTTACGCCGTTTAAATGCCATTTTAGAAATTGTAGAGCGTGGCGTTACAGTTATGTCAGTGTTATTAGCATTAGCGGTTACCTTGGTAGTGGGCAATACTATCCGACTTGCAATCCAAAGTCGGCGTGATGAAATTATTATTATTAAACTCATTGGTGGCACTGACTCGTTTATACGCCGTCCCTTTTTATACACTGGTGCCTGGTATGGCGTGTTTGGCGGGATTATTGCATTTATTTTGGTTAATATTGCGGTATTTTCTGTCAGTTCTCCGGTTGAAAATCTAACGAATCTGTATCAAAGTGATTTTTCACTTAAGGGACTCGGATTTTTTGATGGTTTATCTCTTTGTTTTTTCAGTATATTGCTGGGTTTGGCCGGTTCCTGGTTAGCTGTCGGGCGGCATTTACGTGAAATAGAACCTACTTAACAGCGCTATTTCATCTATACTATTTTTAATGTTATTTGGTATAGTGTTACAGTAAATGCTTCATTTTTAACAATTTTTGGTTAATTTAAAGTTTATGTCTGAAAAACCAATTCGCATAATGGTTATAGAAGGTTCGTCAGTATCTCGTGCTATTTTAGCGCGCACCTTACGTGATGAAATAACTAACTGTACAGTTACACCAGTTAAAGCCGGGCGCGATGCCTTGGCTTTGCTCGATAAAGAAAAATTCGACCTCATTACCACCGCGTTATTACTACCCGATATGGACGGCTTAAAACTCAGTAGTAAAATACGTAAATCAGCAACACACCACTACACCCCCGTTATTGTCGTATCTGGCGATGCGGACGACCGTTTATTGCGCGAAGGCTTTGAAGCCGGCGTGACCGATTACTTTGACAAATCTGAAGGCTATCGTGCATTTGGCACATTTATTTCATCGTTTATCCAACGTAACTCTGGCTTGGTTGGAAAAATATTGTATGTTGAAGATAGTAAAACCGCTGCCTCGGTTACCACCACCATTCTGGAAAAACACGGGTTAAAAGTTGAGCATTGCATCACCGCTGAAGAGGCCTTGGTCAAACTGCAAGAACAACACCACATGGCACCGAATCGAGAAGAAAAAGAAACCGAAAAATACGATTTAGTAATCACCGATTTTTATCTTAAAGACAGTATGACCGGTGGTGATTTATTACACGCGATTCGCGTAAAACTGCATTACTCGCAACAAGAGCTACCGGTTTTGGTGTTAACCGGGAATGAAGATAGAGATAATCAAGTGGTTGTATTTCATGCTGGTGCCAATGATTTTGTCCTTAAACCAATAGTCGAAGAAGTACTGATGGCTCGAGTACGGGCGCTGCTCATGATAAAACATCAATTTGATGCACTCAAACACCAAGCCGAATACATGCGCTGGATAGCTGCAACCGATAGTTTGACCGGCGTTCGCAGTAAACGTTACCTACTTGATAATGGTGAAGACTTTATTTCAAATCCAAACCACACTCCAGTTTGGGCGATGCTAATCGATATTGATCGCTTCAAACAAATTAACGATACCTTAGGGCATATCACCGGCGATCATGTATTAGCGGCACTGGGTGAATTACTGATGCAAGTATTTACCGATGCGATGGTGGTTCGCTTTGGCGGAGAAGAATTTTGCGTATTGCTAGCCAACATTGAAGCCGTCGACATACTCGAACTTGCTGAAGAGTTTAAGCACCGAGTTGAAGCACTGAATCCATCTGGAGTGAATATTACCATTAGTATTGGCCTCGCCAACTACCAGGATAATAAAGAAGCCAGCCTTAGCCGCTTTATTTCGTATGCTGACAAAGCCCTGTACTTTTCTAAAGAACAAGGTCGAAACCGCGTCAGTCTGTACGAAAACGGTGCTCCAATGATTTCTCCATTACACGGTCTGCCTATGGACTTTCCAACTGAAAGTAGTGAAGATTACGCGCCCTAAATATCAACACAAGTTAGTACAACACATGCCTAGATATATCCATAACGTTAAATTACTACCGGCTATTTGACTTACTTAAAGTATTGAATTATCTCAACAATCACAATAAAACAAACCTTATCAATAACTTAATAATTTTTTACTAATTAATTGATTGAACTTTTCCCCATATTGGCACTCCAATCCTTTGAGTGCTAAAATAATTAGCACTCACCTAGCGAGAGTGCTAGTATTAAAAACAACAAATATGGGAGCACGTCATAATGACTAGCAATCTTCAATTACAACTTAGCGTACCAGCAGGAAATATAGAGTCGTATCTTAGCGGTATTCACTCTATTCCGGTCTTAAGCCAAGAAGAAGAAGTAGCCCTTGCCATCCGATTGCGCGACGGTAATGACTTGGAAGCAGCTCAAAAATTGGTGATATCAAATTTACGCTTTGTAGCGCACATCGCTCGAAGTTATTCGGGTTATGGCCTAGCCATCGCCGACTTAGTGCAAGAAGGCAATATCGGCTTAATGAAAGCCGTCAAGCGATTCGATCCATCTAAAAACGTTAGATTAGTGTCCTTTGCCGTTCATTGGATTCGCGCTGAAATGCACGAATTCATCTTAAAGAACTGGCGTATAGTCAAAGTAGCGACCACTAAGGCACAACGAAAATTATTTTTTAATCTGCGAAAATCCAAGAAAAAACTAGCTTGGTTCACCGACGAAGAAGTCAGTTCAGTCGCTAAAGATTTGGGTGTAAGCAAAAAAGATGTGTTAGAAATGGAATCTCGATTAACAGGTTCTGACATTGAATTTGATAATAAAGATTCAGATGACGATGAGCATTTTGCGCCAGCCGCCTATCTTGAAGACATGCGTCATGAGCCATCACAATTAATTGAAAACCACATGACCACAACTCAAAATAACAAGCAGTTGGTTGCGGCAATTAAAACCTTAGATGACCGTAGTAAGTCAATTATCCAACGTCGTTGGTTAGCGGAAGATAAAACAACATTACAGACCTTGGCATCCGAGTATAATATTTCAGCCGAACGTGTGCGACAATTAGAAAATGCTGCAATGAAAAAGTTAAAACTCGCTATCAATATTGATTGATAAAAATAGCCCATAATACTGTTATGGGCTATTTTGATAATTACCGTTTTGTTTATTATTGAATAAACTTATCTAAAGTTTGAATTAGTATTTTTTCATTATCCTTTGATGCATATAACGTACTAGCAATTGACCCGTCCCCATTAAACAACACTAACGTTGAATGCTCTACCGCATAATCTTTTAAAAATTTCTGACCAATGGGAGCACTAGTGCTCACCGCCAAGAACTCTAATCGTTCCGAGTAGGACGAACGAATCTTCTCTAGGTAATTCATCATGCTCATGCTATTGGTTGTACCATTGTTAAACGCAAACACTACCAATTTCTCGCCTTTGCCAATTTTAGAAACGTCATTACTAAAGCCAGATGGTAAAAATAAAATCGCTCCGGTAATTAAAAAAGCAAATGAAACTAACGTAATCAAAGTAGCACGTGAGACTTTACCATACTGGTATTTCATATTTTTCTCCAAAAAATGCCTGTAGCATGTAACTATTAATATTTTAATATTATACAGAGAAATCGCAATACTAGAGTAGTTCAGGTCATCAAACTGAGTAATCATAATAAACAATTGGATGATATGATTTATTCGATAAATCCAAATAAAAGTTAATCGTATACACAGAGTATTTATTCTAAGTTAGCAGGATGGCAGGATACAATTTTTTTAATATGACACTCGAATCAAAAAATAAACTCGAAATAGCAATTTTAGGAGCAGGAATAGCCGGTTTATGTACTGCTATTGCATTACACAAAAAAGGCATTAATGTCACCGTTTATGAACGTAATCCAGGCCCTAAGACTATTGGAGCCGGTATGGTATTATGGCCTAATGCAAGTGCGATACTTGATAAACTTGAACTACTCAATGATATAAAATCAATATCACAAACACTCGAAAAAATGCAACGGAGGTCTGACTCGAATAAATTTTTAAATGAAATTAATTTATCAAAAATTGCCTCCAATACAACATACAGTAACCATGCTATTTCACGCCAAGCATTACATGAAATTCTAATTAAACATACAATAAAAAGTAAAATTACAATTCACTATGCCCAGCATGCCGCTGAAATAAAAAAAACACCGACGTTTACTTCCACAACCAAAATAAAATCAACGCCGATATGATTATTGGTGCTGTGGCGAACGTTTTGGTATCGTGCCGCTAGCAACTCACTCCGCTTATTGGGCTGGTTGCAAAGCATTGCCTAAGGACTTGGGCGAACCCAAAATGGGTAACAAAAATACCCTGTTAACGCTATTTACACATTGGCCCGCTAAAATTAAATCCATCATCGAGGCAACTCCTGAGCATCAAATAAAACGCATCGAAGTGTACGATCTGGAGCCATTAACACGCTGGCATCGCAATAACGTTTGCTTAATCGGTGATGCGGCTCATGCAGCTTTACCCGCCTCAGGACAAGAGGCATGTCAAGCAATTGAAGATGCTTATGATCTTGCCTTATTACTGTCGCAGCAAAACAGCAACTCAAAGACGAATTATAATTTTGCATTTGAAACATTATTCAAACAACGCTCCACCATAACAAACACTATAACCGTAAATGCCCGAGAATATACTCGAAGCCTTTTCAATACCGATCCGGAATTTTGTAAACAACGAAACAAGAAAGCGCAAAGCTACGTTACATGAAAGGATAGGAATAAGGGATACAACAACTTTAAATTAACAAGTCATTATTATGTTAAAACTAAGCTCTAGCACCCCAACATCCAAGCAGTAAAATAAAATCTATTTTACTTTTATGCCATTTCTAAATACTAATCAACATCTAAACTAAGGACAAACTAGGCTGGTGCAGCACTCGCGTCTGTATTGGCAGAACTTTCTGCTTGTTCAGCTGGTTTTGAATTGCCTGCAGCTTTAGCTTCACGCTCACCTTGCTGTAACAATTTTTTAACTTTAGTTGTTTCTTGTAAATCTTTTGTTAATATCGAAATTTCTTTATTGCGTAATGTAATTTTCTTTTGCAATTCTTCAATTTCGGATGTCAAAGTGTTAGTACGTTTATTGATATTGCCTTCTTTCTTTTCGGCATCTGAAATAATCTCGTCAACGCGGACATTTGCAGATTCTAATGTTTTTCTTACAACAGTAATCACAACATCAGTATCAACATCCGGCAACTTACGCATTAAGCTAACCGCTTCCTCAATACCATAGTTAAAAGCAGAAATTTTATTGCCTAATTGATTATCTCGTGGTGATTGTTGTTCTTCGGTACTACCACCAGAACTCTTTTTTTGCCAACGGCTGTCACGGTTAGAATCGTCTGTCGCATTAATTTGAGTAGAATTGTTTTGAGCCATATTGTCTGCCTCCATGTCTTCATTGTCTTTGGATTTCTGAAAAATTCCCATTTACTTTATCCTCCAGTAAATATACTTAAGTAATTCTTTAAACACTAAATCTCAAAAGGATTAAGAACACAAACATACACGAGTTAGAAACCTAATAACAGTTCAATTTGTAGCATTAAACAAAAATAGTGTTATTTAAGCCCTTCAACTGTTAAGTGCTTTCGAGAATCGATGTTATACAATTTATATAGTATATTTTGTCACAGAAAGATGAGAACTAGATTAAAATTTGGGTATTTTCCATAATTTATTATTAATAATTCGATTATAGTTAAAAAATCGATATATTTACATTTAATTCAATTTCAAAACACATCTTTTATGGGTTCAATGGGGAATATTAGTAGTCTATTATTTAATTTTTGTTTAAAATAGTCCCATCATGGCACAAGATTATAGACGCAAGTTTCCCAATGCTTTACTAAATTATCAATATATTGAAGAGGCATTAAAGCAATACATATACCGGACTGACATAATGTCAGTAACCGAAAAACATGGCAACTTAGATAAAGAAATACACGAACATTTTAATGATGCAATTAAGAAAATTCCATTTGACTTGCTCATTAAAATGTTTGAAAGACGGAATTTTAACGAGAAACTGGTAAGAAAATTAAATGATCTACCACTAAAAACTAAAATATTATCGTTCCAAAAATATTTATCCGACGATCGGAGTTATGATGACAGTAAACTACAAAAACAATTACTGAGCTTCGAAAATGTACTCGTTCATTCAGAAAATTGTGTACGTGAATTATTTGTAGAATTAAGCAGCATAGAAAAACGTTTCGATGACTTTAAAGAAAAATATCAATTTTACTAAACTAAAATAATCATAACTTATATAGGCTAAACATGGATCGTCAAGCTTTCTGTAATCCTGTTCTTTCTGAATCTGCAACCATTAGTGATTCACTCTCACCAACAACTTTACTTAACATGTTGCAAATCGAAGTACCCAAATTTTCGATAAAAATTCGTGGTGAGGTTTTAGACATTAGGCCGTGGCCAAACCGTGACAATCCTATATATCTATACGGTGAAATAGGTGATTCTCAAAGCTGCATCGAATTTAAAATTAAGCCTAATACCAAATTGCAACTACGTGGCCAACACATTGAAATTATGGGAGCGTTGCATACCAGCCAAAATTACCAGCGTGATGGTATAAAAATATCCATAGAAGGTGAAATGATTGCTGAGTACAAAATTGAAACCGCAGTACCAAAAATAATTGATAATGATCGAGTTCAATTTTCATTAAAGCAGTTCCTAACTCAATATCGTTTTAATCAACTTTGTATTCTGTCTACCCGTCATGGTTTTGCAGACTTTATCTCGAATACTAATCAATTAGTACATTACACTGACGTGGTATTTTCTGTCTGCAACTTTGATACAGTCGATAATATAATCAAAGGAATAAAACAGGCTGCATCCAACAACAATATAAAAGGCATTGCGATTATTCATGATGGTGTCAATTGTTGGGATAATAGAAAATGGGATAATACTGAGGTTGTGTTATGCTTATTAGAGACTAAATTACACATTTATACTGCATTGTGTGAGACAGATAATTTATTACTTGCCGACAAACATTCTGATGAAGCATTTATTACCCCTTCAAAATTTGCCAAACATTTAACATCCTTAGTACTTGAAAACAAACATAAGGATGAATTAATTAAAAAAGTGTATACCATTGAAACTAAATTTAAAGACATTATGTATTCAAAATTTAAATTAAGGAAACTAATCATAGTGTTAGTTATTAGTAATATAGTGCTACT
Source organism: uncultured Thioalkalispiraceae bacterium (assembly GCA_964420605.1). Taxonomy (GTDB): domain Bacteria; phylum Pseudomonadota; class Gammaproteobacteria; order UBA6429; family Thiohalophilaceae; genus CAYQUC01. Next base: position 13,276 of record CAYQUC010000075.1, read on the forward strand.
TGCAATCATTGGATTAAATATGAAACCAATGCTCTAGTGTAATACTTTATGAATATTTATAAACTAAATAAATTTTAGCTTTCATCGAGGTCCAAATCAGGGACATCAACATTTAGATCAATATTTTGGTTTTTTGAACTAGCTTTAGCGGCTTGCTCTGGTTTCTCTTCATTCAGCCCGGTTTTTTTCTTAATTGCATCGATTTTATCTTTTACGGTTTCGATATCTTTATCAGGTTCGAGATTATCATGATCCACACCACCAGCATACATCGAAGCATATTCAGTCATCATGCCTTCCATTGTATCCAACGCATCTTTTAATTCTTGTTGCGCCTGTATTTTTTCAGATTTAACCTGTTCTATTTCTTTTTGAAGTTTTTCATATTGTTCAGTTAAATACTCAGCTCCCAACTCAGTTTGTTTTTCAGCTTGATTCACCGATTCAATAGTAACACTATGCATTACTTTTATTAAATTTTTAACATCATCATTAAATTCATCTAAACTGGTATTCTTAGTACCAAGGTATAAGTCAATTATTTTACTAAAAAGTAAATTCTCTTGTTTAAGACATTTGTCCACAGCTGTAGTTGCTGTCTCGGCATCTAGGTTATAGTCATGCAACAAAATATCCTTTAATTTTTCTCCATGTTCAGAGCTTTCACTTTTTATTTTTTTTACAAATTGTTTAACATTAACCTTTAACTTAATAGCTGAACGAAAACGATAAATCATTGCAATACAAATTACAACTGCAAAAAATATTGCAACTTCGGATATTATAATTAAAAAAGTAGTAATGAAATCATTCACAGTTGCAACTCTCCCTGCTCCTTAATTGTTTTCTTAGCCTTGGCTTTCTTAAGAAAAAAATATATTCCTACAGCAATTGCAATTAAAATTAAATTTATGACGATCACCCATATAAATACAGATAACCATCCACCGTCGTCTTCCTTTTCTTCGTTATTTTTTTGTTTTTTCACTTTCTGCGTTTTTTTATCTAAAGTTTTTATCACTTCATGTGGTTTAGCTATTTCTACTAAGTTGTTAAGTTTTTTTGGTAAAATTCGTTCCATCTGACTTTCAACGTTTTTATTGTTTTGACGAAGACCTTTAATTGTAAATGATATTTTTCTACCAGCATTACTTTTAGAGACCTCTATTTTCCACAGCCCGAGATTATTTTTTTTAAATTTATGCGATTCCCCATTATCAACTTGATACGTAATATCAATAGAACCTGTTTGCAATAGCCCTTTATGAGGAATAACTTCAATAAAAAAAAGTGACTTTTCTTTTTCTTCTGTAATTTCAATCTCGGCTAAGCCGTTGAAGACATTAATTAAAAATTGGCGTTGTCGTTTAAATGTGGGCCCTTCAGCTAGAACTATCATTTCAAATATTCCAGATCGAAGTGGACTACGAATATCACTATTAAATATTCCATCAGTTGCGGTCTTATCAAGCCCTTTACCATTATCAACAAGCTCAACCGTCATATTAGGCTCATTTGATGATTTTTTTGTAGCACTGATTTTTACAAACTTTAAAAATTTTTTATTTTTTATTTCTTTATCTTTTTGTTTTAATTCAGCCTTCAATAAAATACGCTGATTCAATAAAACGTTATTTGGTATATTCGGTACAGACAAAGTTAAATTGGTAACCACTAAAACACGATTATCTTTATCTACTGGTGCATCAAGTTGCCAGTCTCCTGGTTCTGGTTTTGTTATCGTTATCAAATCATAACCATCTTCATGGAACCACGAAATTGTCTCGGCATTATCTTTTTCTGAATATATTTTTTTGCTAGGTGAGATTAACTTTGATAATTTTTTTTCTGTGTGAAAAGACAAAACAGTCATGTCTTTAATTGATTTATCCACTGTAAATTGATTATTTTCTAATGGTAGTGCATTTGTAGCGGTCGATTTTTCAAATATCCGTAAAAATACTCGATGTAATTTTTTTGGATCTTCTATTAATTCATACCAACCATCAGTGGAAACAGACAGTAGTTTAAGCAATTCATGATCAGCCTGTTGTGACAATGCAATTGTATGTATCTTCACACCAACTCTCTTAAGTTTCGGGAGATAATAATCAATGACTTTATTCCGTGATTTTAAATTAGTTTCAGCACTTTTTGATATATCAACAACACCATCAGTGAGCAAAATAAGATGACGGCTGGTGTTTGGATCATTGACCTTCCAATCATAAGTTGATTTTTTTATCACAGATTCAATATTGGTATACAGCCCACGAGAATGAATTTTTTTTGCTGCACTACGTGCATTTTTTTTCCATTGTTTGTTAACGATACCAAGCTTTACTTGCATATTAACGTATTTTCCAAACGTCCAAATTCCTGCTTTAGTGCCGTTTGGAATTAAGCCTATCAATAACCGAACTGAAGGTGTTCGTAAATTTTGGGGATCATTCTTTTTCATGCTGCCAGAAACATCAATCAATATCCGTAGATCGGTTTTTTTAGCTGCACTTTGAGATAGCGACGGTATTGCTAAAACGAAAATAATTAGTAAGATTAATAGGGAAAATTGTGCACGACAAGCACCATCAAAACATCGTGTAGAATCGACGCGCTCCGAATAATGAGTTTGTATTGTTATATCAGCCAAGTGCTTAATATCTCTTAAGAAAATCGATATATGCACAATACTAACGGTTAATTAAAGCAAAACTTTAACTATACCACTATTTTGCTATGCTTTATAAAAAACTGATATGTAAGTTGTTGATTTAAATGAATTAATTATAATCAGTTATTTTACAACTGATTAAATTTTAAATAGCGAGCAATACACTGATCAATGACAGTGCTGCAATTGCGATTAATGCAAAAATAATGACAAGTGAGAAATTTTGAAATGTGAATAACGCTTTCATAG
>CAYQUC010000076.1:0-15913 GCA_964420605.1 uncultured Thioalkalispiraceae bacterium
TGCTAAGTTGGAACTTATTTTATGAGTATCTTTCTCAAGTACACTGTTAGTAAATTGATCTTTTAATTGTTTTGCTCATACTCATAAATATCAATTCCATATTTTCGAACTCGTAAAGCATTGAGTTGTGTTTCATTGCCAATTTTAACTAAAGCCATAGTGGCATTTTCTGAGATTTGAAGCTGCTGTTCGGTTGCACCGTTAGTGCGTCCGAATTGTAAACAACTATCAACATATTGTGACAAGTGAATCCCGTTTTGTTTTTTAAATAATTCATAGAATTGATTAGTGCTGGTTCTGGCTAAAATTGCCTCGTCTGATTGACTGCACTGGATATTTGAACCGACAATATTATTTAAAACATCTTCAGCATTTTTAATGTTTTTAATTTGATAATAACGCTGGTTAAATTTATCAATGACCTCGTCATCATCAATGCTGCGGGTTAACGGATTTTTAGCCAAATCAAATATATCTTCGTTGTCTTGATTTATTTCGATGTAACGATCAACTAACACGCTACCTTCTTCGTCTCTATCCAAGCGCTTAAATAAACGTACAGTCGCATTCATATCGGCTGGACTAATGTGTTTAGCATTTTCAATTAAGGAATCACCTAATGACGATAATAACTCATCGGTGTTATCGTTAAATGAATGATGGTACATGTCCCAAGCATGACTAAATGAAATTTGTGATTTATTACTTAACACTAAATCATTTTGGGCTTTTGCCTTGTTTGATAAAAATTCATGATCAACATAACCTGTTTCGATAACTTTTGATAATGCAATATCAAAATCATCAAATGTCTGAAAACCATAATCTCTTAAGGTCGAGTCCCAGATTATCTCATCAGAGGTTTTTTCTTTATCGGTGTCATCAAGGCCATACAGTTTATATCCAATTTCTTTTATGTAACTGTATGGCGGTATAAAAGAATTATCGTGCGTGTAATAACTTAATGTTAAAATCATCAAGGTGTGCATAACTTGATCTGAAATTTCAGTTTCAAAATTCTCAAGCGAAGTTAAGACATCATTAACGGATTTTTCAATTTTATTTAATATTCTAATATTGGTGATTTTAAGCTGTGTCGATAATTGTTTTAATCGATCATAGTTATGTGGGTTACCCTTAAATGCCAGTTTGGCTGCTTCTTCAAAAGTGGGTGCATACTTTATTTCTATATCTATTACTTTTTCTCGAAATTGCCAATATTCTTCATACGATTTTTTATCAAGGTTAGAGTCACTTAAAATTAATACAATTTTACAATCGCGTTGTTCTTTTAATATTGAAACTAGTCCCATTACATCCTTAATGTTTAATGATTCGCCTTTGCGTTCAAAATCATCAAAGCAAATAATTAATTTTTTGTCATTGATGTACGAGGTTGACTGAATGGCCGTGTTAATATTTTTAATGCGAGGAATTTCCTGCAAAAACGTGACGGTATTTTTACCTAAATTTTTAGTGAGTTCTTCACTGTTTTTCTTTAAATTATCAATTGATACTTTGTGTCCAACTTGAGACTTGTCAACAATCTGCTCAAACAAGGTCGATTTTAATTCGTCAAGTGAGGTTATGCCAAATAATGATACGTAGGCATAATGTGTAAATACATTGTGCTTAGAATTTTTAGCCGCATCTTTAATTATCGAGTTCCAAAAATAGGTTTTGCCAACACCCCAGCCGCCTTTAATGGACAGCACCTCAGGTTGTTCACTTGCAATAAAGCTTTCGATGACTTTTTGGACTTTTTTAATCGACATAGTAATTCCAGTTTTTTATTCTATTGTGTAACTCGCTAGGGAATTTTACAATAATTTTTTGTTATTATTAACACTACTAGTGTACATATTTAGTGCTTAAAATTCATTTCAATAACAACATAATTAATAATATTTTGTGATAAACGTTTTCGGTTAAGCTTGTTACATGCAACAGATTAAAAAAATTAATGACAGTAGGTATTTATTGTAAAATAAATTTATACTGTAAATTGAATAATAAATAACCTGTTTATTATTATGTTCAATATTCTTGACTAAGGTTGGTGTAACTGTGATATCAAACAATGAAGTTGTTGTGTTAATTCATGGCATGGGACGTGGTGCTGGTTCAATGAAAAAAATTGCGCAGAGTCTTAAAGCTGACGGCTATAGTATCGTGAACATCGCCTACCCATCGACCAGACAACCGATTTCGGATTTAATTAAATATTATATTGCACCAAAAATACAAAATTTAAATTACTCGACCATTCATTTTGTAAGCCACTCTCTTGGCGGAATCCTGCTGCGACAAATTTTTCAAACAAAAATGAGCGTACCAATCGGACGTATCGTGATGTTAAGCCCTCCGAACCACGGTAGTGAAATTGTAGATGCCTATCGTGATCGCTGGTGGTTCAAGTTGCTAAATGGTCCTGCAGGTCAAGTACTCGGCACGGATAACGGCAGTCTACCGAATCAATTAAAACCGCTATCACATCAGGTCGGAATAATTACCGGTAATAAGTCTTATGAACCGTGGTTTTCACGATTAATTGCTGGCGATAATGATGGTAAAGTGTCGGTAGAAAGCGCCAAGCTAACGGAAATGACCGATTTTCTAGTGGTTAATGCAGGACATACATTCATCATGAACAAGCCGCAAGTGATTAAACAAATACGCTATTATTTGATTCACGCTATGTTCAAGTAGCTATTATTATTATACGATTATTGAAAGCCTAATAAGCCGATTAACAATATAAGCAAAAATGCTTATATGAATGGCGTAGCAGGACAGCACTCGAATATCATTGTTAAACTAGATTTACTGTTTATAGTCAGTAAATATAGCTATATTTCTATTATACATTACCCATTCACAATAACGTCACTTTACAAAAGAGAGTATTATGATGCTATACAACAAACTTATTATTATTATTTTAACATTATCGCTGATCAGTTGCGCAACGGACGAGTTCGGTAACTCACGTCCCATGACCGATGCCGAACGAGGCGCTTTAATTGGTGCGGGTGTTGGCGCGTTATTAGGATTAACCGCTAAAAATAAAAATAGAGGTGCTGTTATTGGCGCTGTCGGTGGTGCATTAGCCGGTGGTTTTGTTGGAACTTATATGGATAACCAAAAACAAGATTTGGAAAAAGTTCTAAAAGAAGATGTCAATAACGGTTCAATTGTTATTAGCAAATTACCAAAACAACAATTAATGGTCAGGATGACCGATGCAACTGCCTTTGATGTTAACTCCAGCCAAATTAAATTTGGTTTTCACCGAACCTTAAATAAAATGTCAGCGATATTAAACAAATACGGTAAAACCGAATTGATCATCGTCGGTCATACTGACAATACCGGTACAGAACATTACAATCAAAAATTATCTGAGCGACGTGCAAACGCAGTCTCAGCCTACATGCGTAACAAAAAAGTAATCGCGAAACGCTTATCGTCTTATGGCAAAGGAGAATTACATCCAATCAGCAGTAATAGTTCTGTACAAGGGCGGACACAGAATCGACGAATCGAAATTTATGTTGTACCCTTGGTGGATAACAATAGCTAAACGATAGTATTAATGATCCTATTTGTTATCACATGAAACATAATGAAACAAAAAATAATTGCATTTCATCAAGACGAATATCATGATTGGGTTGCTGAATTAGAATGTGGTCATAGCCAACATGTTCGGCACAAACCACCATTTCAAAATCGAGCTTGGGTGGTTGATGAGCAATCAAGAAATGAATATATTGGATATCAACTTAATTGCAGTGAATGCAATAAATAAAAGAGGGATTTTAAATGTACTTAGAGATATATCAAGTCGACGCGTTTACAACAGAAGTGTTTAAGGGAAACCCAGCTGCAGTGTGTCCCCTTGATAGCTGGCTTGACGATCACATCATGCAGGCCATAGCGCAAGAAAATAATTTAACCGAAACGGCATTTTTTGTTTACAACGATGACGGTTACGATTTACGTTGGTTCACCCCAACAGTCGAAATTGATTTTTGTGGTCATGCGACATTAGCAGCTGCTTTTGTCTTATTTGAATTATTAGGTTACAGCCAAGCCGACATTAAATTTAATACTCGGGTTGGTGAGTTTATTGTTAGTAAAGAAAATGGTCGTTTTAAAATGAACTTTCCAAGTCTGTCTCTTAAGCCTTATGACATTGATGCCACTTTAATTAAGGCCCTGGGATTAACACCGCTTGAGGCTTTTATCGGTGAAGATATTGTGGTGCTATTGGAGTCCGAACAACAGGTGCTAGATTTCAAAGCCAATTTTGGTTCACTAAAAACGCTGCCGGCTCGTGGCCTGAGTATTACCGCAGCCGGATCAAAATATGATTTTGTAAGTCGATTTTTTGCCCCTAAGTCGGGTATTAATGAAGATCCCGTTACTGGATCGGTGCACTGTGCTCTGGCACCGTATTGGAGTCAAAAATTAAATAAAACACAATTATCTGCACGACAAGTTTCAGCGCGTGGAGGCGATGTTTTATGCGAGGTTGCTGATGACCGAGTGACTTTATTTGGTCAGGCCGTAAAATACCTGCAAGGCACCATTGCTATTTAACGCGATTAAAATTATAAGCCAATAATAATACTAATAAATTGATAAACTGACTGTTTTAAGGGTTCTAGAATAAACCACAACACCCCACTTAACATCAGTCCGACGATAATAAAAAAACCAAACGGTTCAATGGCGTTTAATGGTCGAGCTAAAGCCGGCGGTAATAAACTGACGGCGATACGCCCACCATCGAGCGGAGGGATGGGCAGCAAGTTAAAAATCATCAACAATACATTAATAAATATTCCAATTTGAGCCATGTAGAGTAATGATTCAGTCATTGCGCCGGCAGTCGATGTTGATATTATTTTTAATGCCAAGCCCCAAAATAGTGCCATTAATAAATTACTAAAAGGGCCAGCAATAGCGACAAGTGCAATGTCGCGTTTAGGGTGATGTAATTTTGACCAGTTTATTGGCACAGGTTTAGCCCAACCAATGGCCATACCCGCGCTCAGAATTAACACCAGCGGTACGATGATGGTGCCAACCACATCAATATGTTTTAGTGGATTTAGCGTTAAACGCCCGAGCCGTGAGGCGGTATCATCTCCCAATTGTTTTGCTGTCCAACCATGTGCTATTTCATGCAAGATAATGGCAAGTAACACTGGCAGAGCCGCGATGGCGATAATGTGTATAGTCGTTAGTTCATTCATTTTGATGTTATTTATTGCATTAATAATGGGTTTATAGCGTTATTCAGTACAACAAAGTCCACTGGTTGCTGGCCTAGTATTGCGTGTTAAGTACTATTGATCAATTAGTATTTAATAATTTATTTCATACTTATTTGTGAATCATTTTATGGCTTTTGATGTGGATCAATCTTAATATACTTGGCTAGGATTTTGCGATTATTTTTTTGTCTAACATCAAAATAATAACACTATCGCAGTATACTTAGGCGTAATTAAAATCAAGCGTAATTAAAATTGTAATTTTATGGAGTACAAATGAAAAAAATTATTATTGTCGGTAATGGATTTGCATCGTTATTTTTGATCCAATATTTTCTGTTATTGCCTATTTTTCCATTTTTCGCGTTTTTTACCCGAAGAATACATTCGAAATATGACATTACAGTAATTGGTAACGGTATTTTTACTTATTTTCCATCGATACCCGAGTTCATAACAGGGAGAAAGAGTCGAAAAAATGTGCTCATCAATATTCGACCATTTTTAAGACGTCGCAATATTCGATTCATTGATAGCCAAGTGATCGACATCCAAGATAATGGCCGAACAGTTATCACCGCTGATGGCAGTTATGAAAATGACGCGTTGTTTCTTGGCATCGGCCCGGCATTTTTAGAAGATGATATACCTGGCACCAAAGATCACACCTTTTCACCGTGTCTTGGACCAGACAACATGGACGGTTTTTTAAACAAGCTTGCATTACTAGAACGCGGCATTATTTATGTTGGTTATAAAATAAATAAAGACGATGGATTTGTGGCCGGTCGAGCAGGACAAATTTACGAATGCGCGTGTTTGCTTGATTTTGCATTAAAAGAAAGAGGTGTTAGAGACAATTTTGAGATTCATTTTTTTTCACCGAACGTAAAACCCGGCGAAACCGGCGGAATAACCGATAGATTAACCGAGCGTGGTATCATCTTAGACTACGGTTATGAACCTGCAGGTTTTATTGAAGGTGGTATGGTGAATGATGACGACAGCTTCCGAAAAGCGGACTTAGTGTTATTCTCCCCCGGCATCACTGCGGCCAAATGGTTAGAACAAACCTGCATCCCATTGTCAACCGGTGGTCATATTGATGCCGATAAATACGGTCAAGTCAAAGGTTTACAAAATGTGTTTAGTGCCGGTGATTGTGCCAGTCACGAAAATCCACCACCGTGGGTTCCTCATCAAGCACACATGGCACAACTTCGTTCCCAAGCTGTTGCCAAAAATTTAAAAGCCGTACTCGAAGGCGAAAGCGCTAAAACGACTTATCGTTATGAACTATCGTGTATTTTAAATATGGAAAATGACGGCATGTGGATGCACATGTCGAGTGATGGCAAACCACCATTTTGGAATATTTTTCCAAAGCGTTCTAAAAAATTAGTTGGTGTGAAAAATACGTTTGAGAAATTGTATTTATTTTATTTAAAATATTTATAAGTGATTCTGTCACTCTAGTATAACGGGAAGCTTGAACCCAATATTCATTTAACCTGTCACCCCGGCAACGATTTTGGGCCGGGGTTCACTTGCTCGGAATTTCAGTTACACCACCAGTAATAGGTTTCAACTATGAATACCGAGCCAAAATTGTTGCCGGTATGACGCGCAGCTTGAATCCAATATCCATTTACCCGTCAACCTCGGCAACGATTTTGGACCGTGCTCCACTTGTTCGGTACATCAGTTATCTTAATAAGTGACGTAGATCAAAAAATAACAAAACACATTGCACTAAATATTAAACTTGTGGTCATACAAAGTACGACTTAATTTAATTATACGATACTTTAAATGATGAAAACGCATTTACCAAAAGCCATATTCGTTATGGTATTTTTAATGGCCATCACTAACGTCAAGTCAGCAAACTTATCTGGTATTGGCGCTAGCGAGTATTTAAAGTTTAACAAGGATGTTTTATTCCAAGACTTTACAGGTAAAAGTCATAAAATTGAGGAATATACTGGAAAAGGTAAATGGCTAATTGTAATGATTTGGGCATCAAACTGTCATGTTTGCAATATCGAAGTTAAAAATTACATGGCTTTTCACGAACAATATAAAGACAAAAACGCGACAGTACTCGGGCTTTCAGTTGATGGCTGGGAGCATAAAGATAAAGCCTTAAGTTTTATTGAAAAACACAAAGTTAACTTTCCAAATGTATTAGCATCACCAATTGTCGCCGATCATTTTTATGAATTAGAAACCGGAAAAAATTTAGTCGGGACACCATCGTTTTTGATATACGGTCCATCGGGTGAATTAAAAGCAGAACAATCAGGTGCGGTACCGGTAGCCTTAATTGAAAATTTTATAAAAGAAAATGCTAAAAAATAGTAAGTTTTAGTATAAAAAATCTCGATTAACTAAGTTAAGCTAGTAGCTCAAGTCGTAATTTTTCGATAACAACATTGCTATCTGGGCGAACACCACGCCAAATAGAGAATGACTCAGCGGCTTGTTCTACTAACATACCCAGACCATCACTCACAACCGCGGCATTATTTTTTGTCGCCCAGTCCATAAACAAGGTTGGTTCTTTAGCGTACATCATGTCATAACACACAGCATCAGGTGCTAAAATACCATCTGGCAAAGGTGCAAGTTCACCGTGCAAACTTGCTGCCGTAGCGTTAATAATGATATCAAAGGTTTTATTGTCTAACGCGTTATAACTACCGGCATCGATATTTCCAAAATCATTAAATATCTCGGCTAAATCTTTTGCTTTATCAACGGTTCTATTAACAATAAAAACTGCTGTAGGTTGCTCGACGAGTAATGGGTTAATCACACCACGAGTAGCACCACCAGCACCCATCACTAAAATAGTTTTGTTTTTTATTTTTATATTACGATTATGCTGTAAATCATTTACCAAGCCAACACCGTCGGTATTGTCACCAATAATTTTATTGCCTTCAAATTTTAACGTGTTTACCGCGCCAGCGCGATTAGCACGTTCGCTGCATTCATCAGCGATATCAAATGCTTCTTGTTTAAACGGTACGGTGATGTTTAAGCCTTTACCACCCGATGCCTGAAAATTTCCAATGGCTTGTCGAAAGCCGCCCGAGTCAACATGGATGGCACTGTATTCGAGTAGCTGTTTAGTTTGCTCAGCGAATAATCGGTGAATCTTAGGTGATTTACTGTGAGTAATGGGATTGCCCATCACGCCATAAATATCCTTTTTAGCATCAAAATCAAATAAATCAGTCATTACTACGAGAATATACCTTTGAGCGTAAAGAAGAAGAAAATTGACATGATGGCACCGGCAGGCAGGGTTACTATCCATGACACAAAAATTGTTTTGATGACATTTAAATTTAACGCCGCAATACCACGCGCTAAGCCAACACCGAGTACAGCACCAACCAAGGTATGGGTTGTTGAAATTGGTAAGCCGGTACTCGAGGCAACAACAACCGTACTAGCAGCGGCCAGTGTCGCAGCAAAACCACGGCTAGGTGTTAATTCTGTAATTTTGTTGCCAACAGTTGCAATCACCTTGTGACCGTACATCATTAAACCCGCGACGATACCGGCCCCCCCTAAAATTAAAATCCACGGAGCCATGGCTGATTTCTGTGCGATATCCCCGTTATTTTGTACAATGCTTACCACCGCAGCAAGTGGTCCAACCGCGTTAGCAACATCATTTGAGCCATGGGCAAATGCCATAGCACAGGCTGTTACCATCATTAAAACGCCAAATATTTTTTCGACATTGGTAAAATGAAATTCTTTATCAGCCTCAGGATCAAATTTAAGTCGATTAATATAAAATTTACCAATCAAACTGATAACAACACCAAAAGCAATAGCGATAAGATAACTATCAGCAACATCAAGATGCAGACCAATGTGCTTTAAACCTTTAAACAAGGTGACTAATGCAATAATGAAACCCACCAAAAAAATATACATCGGTGCATATTTTTTAGCATTTTTAAATGGCTTGTCAGTATTGATAATGAGATTTTGCACGCTCATGAAAATTGCAAATGCAATAACACCTGCAAGCAGAGGTGACACCACCCAACTCGCCACAATAAAACCGACCTTAGACCAATGGACAGCTTCAATACCAATACCAACTGCAGCAAAACCAACAATAGCACCAACAATAGAGTGGGTAGTTGATACCGGCCAGCCAGCACGTGAAGCGATCAATAGCCAAATACCCGCTGCGAGTAGCGACGACAACATGCCGTAGACCAACAGCTCGGGGGTGTCGGTTAATAATTGCGCATCAATAATGCCCTTACGGATGGTGGCGGTCACTTCACCACCGGCTAAATAAGCACCTGCAAATTCAAATATAGTGGCGATAATAATGGCTTGTTTTATCGTGATAGCTTTTGAGCCAACCGAGGTCGCCATTGCATTAGCGACATCATTAGCACCAACGCCCCACGCCATAAAAAAACCAAACATGCCAGCCAGTACTATAAAAATGATACCGTATTCCATGATCTTTCTTCCCCTACCCTATAACGCTTTAATATTGTTTTTTATGAGTGGCTATTTAGCCAACATTAATTCAAGACGAGAACCAACGCGCTGCGCGATATCGGCGAGATCGCCAACCCATTCAATCACTTTATACATGAACATCACATCAACTGGGGGTAGGTCTTGTTCTTTTTTAAATAATTCAAACCGAATATCAACTTGGATGTTATCCGTATCACTTTCAATTTTATCGAGTTTCTTGATCATCGAAGCCACTAGCTTCACCTCTTTACCGCGAAAGCCGGTTTCAACTAACTCGTCTAATTCATTAATGGCTTTTTTGGCTTGTGATGAAGCATCCACACAGCGTTTGATGAATTTCATCATCAAGCTTTTGGTTCCTTTTGGAAATTCCATTTGACGGCCCAACACAATGCCTGCAATGTCTTTTGCCTTGTTGGCGATACGATCTTGCATGGTTAACACTTCAAGTAAATCACGACGCGAAACCGGCATGAACAAACCTTTTGGTAAATTTAAACGCAATGCTTTTTTTAATTCATCAGCTTCGTGTTCTTTTTTAGCAATTTTTTGTTGAATTTTTTCGGCTTTCTTCCACTCTTGGTTTAATACCGAATCAAAAAATGGAATGAGTTCTTCAATACACTCTTGTACCTTACTCATGTGCTTTTGCAGAGGTGATATGGGTGAACTACCGAACAGGCTGGTCATGACATCGGACATTGTATTTTCTCCTAATTCTGTCTTAGATTTTATCGTGGGTTAATCCGAGGCTATTTACCCAGATACCGTCATCAGTATCGAATTCTTCGTGTCCATTTGAGCCGAAGTATAACCAGTCGATAATGAAACACAAGCGAATCTTCCTCGGTCTATTTATGTTTCTGTACGACTAGCTTAGCTTTTAATTAGTTTAACCAGCCGCAAGCCTGTTTTGCAAAATAGGTTAAAATACCATCTGCACCTGCACGTTTAAAACTCAATAACGACTCCAGTACCACCGCCTTTTCTTCTAGCCAACCATTTTGACTAGCAGCCTTGAGCATCGCATATTCACCACTAACCTGATAAACATAGGTTGGCACACCAAACTCATCCTTTACCCGCCGCACAATGTCTAAATACGGCATACCGGGTTTCACCATTACCATATCCGCGCCTTCTTCAATGTCCAATGCCACTTCCCACAGTGCTTCGTCAGAATTGGCTGGATCCATTTGATAACTGTTTTTATTACCACCTGCCAGGTTTTCAGCCGAGCCAACGGCATCGCGAAATGGACCATAAAAACTCGAAGCATACTTAGCAGAATAGGCCATAATCCGAGTATGAATATGCCGCTCAGCCTCAAGTCCTGCACGAATGGCGGCAATACGACCATCCATCATATCCGACGGAGCAACAATATCGGCTCCGGCTTGGGCATGGGATACTGCCTGCTTCACCAATACTTCAACGGTCTCATCGTTAAGCACATAACCTGAATCATCAATTATGCCATCTTGGCCATGGGTGGTGAATGGATCCAATGCCACATCCGTCATCACACCAAGTTCCGGAAACTCGGTTTTCAGCGCGCGTACTGCACGTTGTGCCAATCCGTCGGGATTAAAAGCCTCAGCCGCATCGAGTGATTTTGCTTCGTTTGGTGTCACCGGAAATAATGCAATTGCCGGAATACCCAACGTCAAGCACTGCTCAGCCTCTTTAAGAAGTAAGTCCACACTAACACGCTCAACACCCGGCATCGAACTAACCTGTTGACGCTGGTTTTTACCTTCAAGTACAAACAGTGGGTAAATAAAATCGGCACTAGTGAGTGATGTTTCACGCATTAATCGACGCGAAAATTCGTCGCGACGCATACGACGTTTACGTACCTGAGGGAATCGACCGAGTCCGGTTTGAAATTTTGGCAAAACAATCTCCTGTTTAAATACGGTATCGAAATTAAATTACAATTTAAGTTGTTGTATTTATTCAACTTTTTAAATCAATATGAACTATCCATAATACCCTGAGTCATAGCATTTGAACAGTGATTGAAGACAGCAATTAATCGCGAGGCTAGCCTTAACGGGGCACTACACAAAAGCACTAAATATCGTTAATATACGCTATTAATTCAGCTACGGTTCATTTTTACTCTATATTCTCTATATAAGTAAATATGAAACTGGGAGAAACCCTTATGATAGGGAAACAAATAATAAATATGAAGGTACTCAGCATAGGATTGATTATGCTGTTCTTGATGAATATCGGAACCGCTGCTGCTGTTAGCAACAGTGCTGAGCTAGCGCCAGATCAAATTTTAAATAATGCGACCGATGAATTATTGTTGGTTATTAATCGTGACAGAAAAAAAATTCAGGAATCGCCGGATTACATTCTTGAGGTTGTCAAAAAATATTTAATTCCACATGTTGATTTTGTATCAGCAGCACGTTGGGTATTGGGCAAGCATGAACGCGGCGCGAGCAAAAAAGAAAAAATTCAATTTATACTAGAATTTAGAACCTTAATGATTCGATTTTATGCCACGGCATTACGTGAATATTTAGTCGAAAATGAGACCGAAATAACAAAAGACATGATTCGTTATTTTCCGGTAAAATTAAAACCAGACGCAAAGGAAGTGATTGTACGATCAGAAATTGTACCGACAAGTGGCAAAAAAGTACCTGTCCATTTTCACATGCACATTAAAAAGGGCAAATGGAAAGTATTTGATGTATCCGTTGATGGTGTTAGTGTGGTCACTACCTACCGAACCAGCTTTTCAAGCCAAATTCGTAAAAAAGGCTTAACTGCGGTTATCGCATCATTAAAAAAACGCAATAAAAGTTTAGTGGAGACTGTCACATTAACCAATAAAAGCGAAAAACATTAAATTACGTAAAATAAATTGGCAGTAAAAACGGATAGCAATTAATAATGTGATAAAGTTTTTGATTTTTACATAAAATATTTTTAAGATTAGAATACACAAAATTTAAACAAACTTTAAATTAACCAAATGGAAAACAAAATGAACAAAGTACTACGGATAGCACTAACCAGTGCAATAGTAATGGGTGTAACAGGGCAAGCATTAGCGGCCGATATCAAATCAACCAAAGAAAAAACCAGTTATGCAATTGGTGTAAACATGTCACATAACTTAAAATCATTAGGTTCTGAAATTGACATTAAATCACTAGTCGAAGGTTTATCAAACGGCATGAAAGGCTCAAAGCTAAAAATGACCGACGATGAAATGAAAAAAACCTTAATGGCATTTCAAGAAAAAATCACCAAACAACGTACCGCCGCACAAGACAAAGCAAAAACAGCCAATGCTGAAGCCGGTAAAAAATTCTTAGCAGAAAATAAAAAGAAAAAAGGCATCGTTACAACAAAAAGTGGCTTACAGTATAAAGTCATTAAAAGTGGTAAAACCGATGGTAAATCACCAAAAGCGACTGAAACGGTTACCACACATTACCGCGGTATGTTAATTGACGGTACTGAGTTTGATAGTTCTTATGCGCGTAAAAAACCAACCTCATTCCCCGTTAACGGCGTGATTAAAGGTTGGACCGAAGCACTACAACTAATGAAGCCAGGTGATAAATGGAAATTATTCATCCCTTCTGATTTAGCTTATGGCGATCGTGGCGCAGGTCAAAAAATTGGTCCTGGCGCAACATTAATTTTTGACATTGAATTAATTAAAATCGGTTCATAATTTAATAGATTAGAATAAAAACAGCTAGTAATAGTCATGTTTTAAAAACCAGATGTGAATAACATCTGGTTTTTTTTCGCCAGTGATTAAGAATTTCCGCACTTTAGAACTTCTTCGTTGCTACATTAAGCATTTCCCCACTTTAGAACTCCTTCGTCGTTCATTAAGCATTTTCGCACTTTAGAACTCCTTCGTCGTTCATTAAGCATTTCCGCACTTTAGAACTCCTTCGTCGTTCATTAAGCATTTCCGCACTTTAGAACTCCTTCGTCGTTCATTAAGTAGTTACTCGCTTCACTCATGTCACGCTTTGTTTCACTCACCCTTTGGATTTTGCAGATAAACCTACAGTACATTAAACCCGTCACCCCGGTTATCTTTTGAGCCGGGGTCCAGCCGCTCGGAACTTAAAATTTCCACAGCATTTATTAAGCAGTTTAATTTTTGCATCATATTAAAATATTTACCGAATTCAATGCCGCTATGAAGCTTTATATGACAGGATTTTAACATCCAAACTATAAATCCTTATTAGCAATATTTAGAATTATTCCTAAACCACCCCAAATACTGTTAAGTCCCACCCAATGTTTGACCTACTTCTCACCCTTATGTTAAAAAATGCCTATTATTAGCTATTTATTGCAAAATACCTTAAAATTACCTTAATGAAATTCAGGTTTCATGAGATACACGTGAAGGCCAGACAGTAGTCTGGCGTTTACGAAAACCTACAGAAATATAAGTTAAAATTTACTTCAATATACCCCTTTAACTGATTGATTATGATCGATATTTTGTTAATAATGTTGATACATATCGACGTTAAGCTGTGTAATGTACGATTACTATGCCATTCTCGACATAGTAGTTATCCGCCCATCCTAACGCGTTAAATTTTAAATTATTAATAGTCGTTAAGCCCTGCTCAAATAGTAAGGGTGTCGGTAGGCCTAGCAAGGCCGCCAAATAAATATAGAGCTTCGATCATAGCCGACGCACATCAGTAACGTCGCTTATGGCGAAGAGGGATGCAAGTATGAAACTTATAACAGGCTTAATTTTTGTAACACTAATAACAAATTCATCAAGTACTATTTTTGCTGATGAAACTCAAAACTTTAGTGATATCCGAGCCGATATATTAACAACCATCACCAGCATCAATGAACTGCGGTTAATGATGATCAACAATGATCTCAAAAATAATAAAAATTCAGGCAGCAGTAAAAGCGTTAAAAAATTGGTCTCAAATGTTAAAACCAATAACAGTACCTTAAAAGAGCTAACCAACGAAGCCAAAAGCAATAATATTCGACTCGCTATTTTAGAAAAAAGAACGTTTTCTAAAGTCGATAATGATTTTAATGAATACGTCACTCGTACTTCAAAAAAAATATTTGATATCCAACAAGTTCAAACTCGCCGTAGTGACATTAACTGTGAAGCCGTCACCGACACTTATAACTATTCGCGAACAATGAATAGCAATGATGTCACCGAAATAACAGAAACCATCACCCGTCATGATATTACCGGTCGCGTATGTTTCAAACGAGAAGTCCATAAACGAAAAACCCAAACTGAGTTAGTGTACGTTTCAAACCAAAATAAAATTTATAACGATCTACCAGTGAATGATTTTGTAACTTATACCGACCCAGTTATCGTCTTAACTTCCACAATGGAAAAAGGCAAAGCTTTCGGCAGCGGTGGTGTTATCAATTATGAATCCAATGGTACTAGTAATACTCTGGTCTATAACAAAGTATCAACCATGTTAAATGCCGATGCAGAATTAACCCTCACCGTGAACGACGCAGAAAAAACGTATCTTAATTGCCTTATTATAGGAACCCGTAGTAATAGTACTGTCAGCACAGAATGGTATTGTCCAGGTGATGGTCTGGTAAAACGCATTATTTTCTTCCCCGGCGTTGGTGAGAAACCATCACGCAGTGAAATCGTCACACTTAAAACAATTGCGGCGTATTAAAGTCTCAGCATGCTCCGTTTAAAAGTAGTCCGTAAGAACGTTATCTCCAAGTAAAGCACTCCTATTTTATGCCAATAATTGTCAAGTATTATTTACATTTTGTAACCGTATGTAACATTGAGTAGTTGTTTTTATTCTGTTTTTTACTGTTATTCAAATTATGTTATGTTAATATTACCTTAGAAATACTACAGAAATCTTCTAAGTCCCCCCACTTTTTTTGATCCTTTTAGTTTTCTACTAACTCATATTATTTTTAATACCACTAAGATTAAATTGTAAAGGTGTGTAACGGATGTTTAAAAAACGATATCAAATTCCAATTTATATTGCGTTGATTCTAATGTTATCTGCGTGTGGTGGAGGTGCTAGCGATAGTTCTACTACTACTACTAC
>CAYQUC010000077.1:0-15642 GCA_964420605.1 uncultured Thioalkalispiraceae bacterium
GGTATCTCAGTTACGTCAACATTTGATTTCATATAACATTAATGTTTAAGGACATTGACGTATTACAATAACAAACTAATCCTGAAACTCAAACGCATCTGAATAATAATTTTTTAAATCCAAACCATTATCTGGAAAACTATCACGCCCGGCATAAACCATCACTGGTGGCCCTGAACCATACAAATCATAATCACTTAAATTTGGATAATCGGTCATTACCGCTAGATGCACGTAACCAGTTCTACCCTGCCAATTGTCGGCTGGCTTTGGATTGTTTAATACCGGCGTGTATTTAATATGGGTATATTCAGCAGCAAATTTTAGCAACACTTCATTCATATACAAATCACGTAAGGATTCTGCACCCCAATATATATGAATCGGTTTATCTAGATTAGCCGCAAGACTGTATTCCACCATCGCTTTTATCGGTGCGATGCCCGTGCCGCCGGCCATCATGATACTTGGACGTTTGGATGCTTCTCGTATAAAAAAACTGCCCTTCGGTCCTTCGATTCTTAAGATATCTTTTTCTTGAATCTCATCAAACACGCGACCGGTAAACTGCCCATCTTGAATATGACGAATGTGTAATTCAATATACTCATCATTGTGCGGTGCATTGGCAATTGAAAAACTGCGACGACGGCCATCTTTTAATAAGAAGTCTAAGTATTGTCCTGCAAGAAATTGCAGTCGCTCTGTAATCGGTAATTTTAATCGCATCTCAATTACATCGTGCGCTAAGTGTGCAATAAAAGTTACGCGACACGGTAAGGTTTTTACTGGAATATCTTTTATCGCAGCAATCTCATGGGCTTCAATCGTGATGTCACCAATAGGTATTGCTTGACACAATACCGTGGCGTTTGGTCCATGGTCATCGGTTTCAAGTGCTGGCGGTGCACCGTTTGAGTAAGTCACCTGACCTTCGATCAGTTTACTAACACAAGAACCACATGCGCCATTACGACAGCCATACGACAATGAATAACCTTGTCGTAAAGCAGCATCAAGCACTGTCTCGTTGTCGTTAACGCTAAATGAATGTTTACTCGGTAAAATAGTGACAGTTTTCAAATATCTGTTACCCTTTAGGTTAGAAATCAATATAATAATAAATTAAGCAAAACATCTTTTTTTAAAAGACTAACCGCGCATTATCCCTGAATTTATATTGGAGATAAACCCTTGAAAAATGTACTTATTGCAGGATGTGGAGATATCGGTACTCGTGTCGCTAAATTATGGCTAAACGACGGTATCGCTGTAACTGGCATATGTCGCAATAACGCCAGTATTGCTAGCTTACAGTCAAATAACATCACTGTTTTTACGGCTGATTTCGATAAAAACGATATTCCAACAATACCAAATAATATTGATTTAATTTATTATTTTATACCTCCACCCATGACCGGAACGAGTGATCCACGCATTGCGGCTTTTTTACAGGCGTTGGTTATTCAAAAAATAAATCCAGAACGATTTATTTTAATCAGCACTTCGGGTGTCTATGGTGATCATCAAGGTGCCTATGTTGATGAAAACACGCCAACTAATCCTCAAGCTAGCCGCGCTAAACGACGGCTTGATGCTGAGACGCAACTAATCGCATGGTCAACAGCACGTAAAACACCAACCAATATTTTACGTGTTGCTGGAATTTACGGTCCGGGACGTTTGCCTGAGCAACGTATTCGAAATCAAGTACCTGTGTTACATGAATATTTAGCGCCACGTACCAATCGAATTCACGCGGATGACTTAGCTAACATTTGTTATAAGGTGGCTCTGACTGGTAAAGAAGATCGAATTTACAATGTTAGTGATGGTCAGTCTGGAAATATGACCGAATATTTTTTCACTATCGCCGATGCTCTGGGTCTACCGCGCCCACCTGAAATTAATTGGGTCGAAGCGGAAGAAAGTATTAGCCCAGGCATGATGTCGTATTTAAAAGAATCTCGTAGTATGGATATTTCACGCTTAAAAAATGACATTGAATTTGAATTTCTATACCCAACATTGCAAATAGGGTTGGAGGCTATTTTAAATAAAAGCTAATATCAGATATGCGCCTCTTATAAAAGTAAATTTAATCCAATGGCTCAAAACCACTGTCACCACCAAACTTGGGTAGTGTTTCTTGAACGTCGAGCCATTGTGCTCGATGATCATAAAAGAAATGTTTTATAGGCAATTGTCCAACATCGCCGCGTATCATTCCCCGAAGTACACCAACTGAATCTGTATAATCGCTATCAGAAGTATAAATGGTGCTACCACAGTGATTACAAAAGTGGCTGGTATTTTTCTCTGATATTGCAAATTCAGTTAAACTGTCAGAACCGCTGACGATATTAAAGTTCGCCGATAAAACTCGAACCCAAGTTGAATAATCTGCTCCGGTAGATTGACGGCACATATTGCAATGGCAATAAATTATGCCAAACACCGGTAGCTCAATTTCAAACTGCACTTCACCACAAAAACACTGCCCAGCTACAATATCAGCTTTAGCCATTACGATTCCTGATCTTCAAAAATATTCAATTCATCCCACATATCATCAACGCGTTGTTTGACACTTTCATCCATTGTGATGGGGACACCCCACTCACGGTTTGTCTCGCCCGGTAATTTGCTCGTTGCATCAAAGCCAATTTTTGAACCCAAACCCGACACCGGTGATGCAAAATCCAAATAATCAATGGGGGTGTTTTCGATTAACGTACAATCACGAACGGGATCCATGCGGGTGGTCATTGCCCAAATAACATCATTCCAATCGCGCACATTGACATCATCATCGGTCACAATCACAAACTTGGTGTACATGAATTGCCGTAAAAAAGACCACACGCCCATCATCACGCGTTTAGCATGACCCGGATATTGTTTCTTCATACTCACTACGGCCATTCGATAAGAGCAACCTTCTGGTGGTAAATAAAAATCGACTATCTCGGGAAATTGCTTTTGTAATATAGGCACAAAAACTTCATTTAAAGCCACACCTAAAATAGCCGGTTCATCCGGTGGCCGACCGGTATAGGTGCTATGGTAAATCGGATCATTACGGTGCGTTATGCGCTCAATGGTAAACACCGGGAACGATTCTACTTCATTGTAATAACCCGTGTGATCGCCGAAGGGGCCTTCATCGGCAACTTCATCTGGATAAATAAATCCTTCGAGTACGTATTCGGCCGATGCCGGTACTTGCAAATCGGAACCAATGCAGTTCACCACTTCGGTTTTTTCACCGCGTAATAAACCCGCAAATCCGTATTCTGACAATGCATCGGGGACAGGTGTCACCGCGCCCAGAATGGTTGCAGGATCAGCACCCAATGCCACCGCAACCGGAAACGGTTCTCCGGGGTGTCGTTCACACCACTCTTTAAAGTCCAGTGCGCCGCCACGGTGCGCGAGCCAACGCATAATAACTTTATTTTTAGCGATAACTTGTTGCCGATAAATACCCAGATTTTGCCGATCTTTATTTGGGCCTTTCGTTATTACCAACGCCCAGGTAATTAACGGCCCCGCATCACCCGGCCAGCAGGTTTGGATGGGTAACTGCGACAAATCGACATCATCAGCCTCAATAACATTTTTCTGGCAAGCAGCAGACCTTACTACCTTGGGTGACATATTCAGAATTTGTTTGAATATGGGCAATTTTAACCAGGCATCACGCATACCTTTTGGCGGCTCGGGCTCTTTTAAAAAGGCCAACAATTTACCAACTTCGCGTAAATCTTCAACTTGCTCTTTACCCATGCCCATCGCGACACGCTTTTGAGTGCCGAACAAGTTTGCTAAAACGGGGGTTTTATAGCCTTTGGGATTTTCAAACAAAATAGCCGGGCCACCAGCGCGTAACGTCCGATCACAGATTTCAGTCATTTCCAAGTTTGGATCAACTTCCTGACTGATACGTTTGAGTTCGCCCTGAGCTTCGAGCTGCTTGATAAAATCGCGTAGGTCTTTGTATTTCATGCGGTTGATAATACCAAATAAGATGAAGCTCCGCTCATTTGGCTAAAAATAAACCATTAAAAATCACTCCAGCTTCATTACCCGATTTCGAAGCTGAACCAACTCTGATTCGATTCTTTCAATATGCTCTAAAATTAAGGTCTTATCATTTGGTACATTGACCTTATCATTGACCACACCGCATTGTGAGCCCCATATTAAGTCAGCATATTCTGGTTTATCGATAAACGGGTTTCGGTTTCCCTGCCATTTATAAATTACCTCGTTACGCACACGCTCTTCACTCGAAACCGGATCAAGCTTATGCCAGGCAAGTAAGCTACACAGTTTGCCGAATTTTGCTTCACCAACTTTTGTTTCAGTGTTAACCAAGACTAAATCCGGAGTTTGGCTTTTGTCGTTACCATCGTACCGAACAGCCATGTAAAACATCATTCTGGCGGTATCGCCTTTAACTCGGTCCGGGCTTTCCCAAGTACCACTGCTTGTGCTGGTCTCTTGCGTCATAAAACAATCTTTGCATTCTTTGTTTGCTACGCCACCATTTGCAAAATCACGATTACCCCGATCGGCGTTAACACTCACATCGGCTGCACGAATATGATGTACATCAGTATGGGCATACTGATTTCGATTTTTAAAACCATGCGACTTCGCCCAAATGTGTTCACGGTTCCAATCGTTTGAATTACTTCTGCCAGAAACTTGACGTGATTTTTTAATTGAACGAGCAGTATAAAAACCAATCACATTTTTAGAATTCCGTGGATCAACATCCGCTTCTTTTAGAATTGACCAAACACACGGGCTGTACTTAAAACGCTTATGTCCTTTAATGATAGTATTCAATGCTTTATGGAGCTTAACAGCAACCAGATTATCTGCACTGGCATAATAGGTATTTATTGGTATTCTTTTTTTACTGGTTTTTACGCAGGCTGCATTCGATGTTTGTATAAAAAACACACTTATTAAACTAAAAATTAATACACGCTTTGGCATGAAATGTGAATCCTTTAATGTGGAAATGATGAAAACCAATAAAAATTCAATAAGGTATATTGTGTCCCATGAAAATTTTTAAAGTCCTTTTCTCGGTTATTATATTCCATTCCTATGAAGGCGTTATGAAATTAATTAGTATTTTGTTGCTGATTTATGCGGTGTTACACACAATCGAATTACCCTTGTTTTAAATCAATTTTTCAATTCAAGCTTCATAAAGTATGATATAAAGTTATTAACAATAATAACATTAACGGAATATAACATAAGGAGATACAGCGATGGTTTTATCCTATTTGCTCAAAGCACCGCAGCGTGCTTTACTTTTAATTACACTGCTCGCCTCACCCGCAGTCTGGGCTGATGAGTCCTATAGCAATATATTTATTTTTGGCGATAGTTTATCCGATACTGGTAATCTGGCTTCAATAGCAGGTGACTTCCCAAATCCACCCTTTTTTAATAACCGAATGAGCAACGGTCCAGTCGCTTTGGAAGTTGTCGCATCAACGCTTAATTTAAAAGCAGATGCTTCACTCTATTTGCTGGGTTTATCAGCAGGCAGTAACTATGCCGTGGTGGGCGCTCGAGCAGCAGGCGATCAAGCCATTGACCTGTCATTTCAAGTCGCCGCATTTTTAGCTAATTACAATGGCAGCGCACCCGCTGACGCATTATATGTCATGCTTATTGGTGCCAATGATGTCTTTGAAGCCACTAGCAACCCTGACAGGCAACTAGCTAATCAAATTATTGACAACGGTGTTATGGCTGAAGCCAGACAAATACAAACACTAATTGATGCAGGCGCAGAGCAGATACTCATTATCAACGTACCCGATGTGAGCATTACCCCTTTAATGAAATTAACCGCTGCAGCAATACAAAACCCGGACTTAATAGATTATGCTAATAATTTAACCAAAAGATACAATAAAAAGCTTAAATCAACCTTGGAAGAATTACATCATGTTAATGACATGGACATCGAGCTATATAATTTATTTAAAACATCACTTAATTTATTAAAAGAAGCTCATGATCTAGGCATAACCAATACCACTGATGCTTGCTTTAGCACAGCTACTTTAACGTTTAATGAAGGGTGTAACTTCGGTGCAAACTTTGACCGTTATTATTTCTTTGACGAAGTCCATCCTACAGCAAAAGCCCATCAGTATTTTGGTGAACTAATTGCAAAAGAAATAAACTAATAAAACGACAACAGAACAACTAGAAAGGATAATTTTACGAGCCAAAAAATAATGACTCGTAAAATTATAAAACGACTTAATTACTTACGGAACATAAATGCAATTAAAAATTGTGTTTCAGTAAGATCACTCGATATTCCCAAAGTTTGCATCAAACGACCATAAACCACCATATTATCTGTCATTTGCACATCGTAACCTGCAGAGAATAATAATGACGCAGTAAAATCATCTTTATCTGCAAATTGCTCGCTTAATTGGCCAGCATTATTGGTTGAGTGCCGTGCCGATTGAACCATTTTGGCTATTGAAAAACCAACGCCTAATATGGGTTTAAACGAGTTTGAAATTTTTAACTCTTCTTCGTATAAAATGTTAACACCCGAACTTAACACATTGGTACCCAATGTCTCTGCAGGCTTACTTTTAAATTTAATATTATAATGAAAAAATTCTAAATTTAAACGCGAGGTGGAGCCCATTTCAGCCATGTAAAATAAATGAATGGGTGAAGCATAAGCCTCTGCGTCAAGAGTGCCCTCACTTGCT
Organism: uncultured Thioalkalispiraceae bacterium; assembly: GCA_964420605.1. Taxonomy (GTDB): domain Bacteria; phylum Pseudomonadota; class Gammaproteobacteria; order UBA6429; family Thiohalophilaceae; genus CAYQUC01. Next base: position 6,780 of record CAYQUC010000077.1, read on the forward strand.
TTTAACTGATATGAACCAGTCGCAAAACCAAAACCATAACTACCTTCGATACCGCCGGCAAACACTGATGAATTAAAAAATAAAACAGCAAATGAAAACAAGCAAATCCTTTTAATAAACAACATAATAAAATTCCTATACAACCAGTAAAAGTGAACATAAATTAAACATAATTATACCTCAGAACCATGAATTCTGACAAACCAAGAAAACCCGATATCCAAAAATAAATTGGAATTTATTAAACAATAAATCAAATTTATACGGGTAACATTTTTTTAAAGTAGCGTACACAGTGAGCTTGTTTAAAAAATACACTTTCAATTTGTTTTTAAATACATCAGTATTTACAGCTACCGTTATAATATGAATTTAAGGAATACACATGGATATTGAGAAAATTGAATTACCGACAGAACATTTTAATACTGTTAAAATAGATAGTATTGCGGATTTTGACGGATCAATACAGCTTGAAACAACAATTAAACTCTCAGGCGAAATAACAATTAATGGAATAGATTACAACAGTTTTATTAACGATTTTCGTAAGTTATTGCAACAATATCAACAATAAAGCAATTTATGTAACTTAAGGTACAGACTCAACTACCAACCAAATATCACACCCTCTAGCAATAAGCGCTGATCCCGATATTCAGTTACATCGGCAGCTAAAAACGATGCTTGCTCACCACCAAAACGCTTTGCTATAGGGTTAATTGTTTTTTTAGCCTCACCATATTCAATAGCACTCGCTAACTTGGCAATATCGGCAGCCGATAATTTATTACTCACGGTAAAAGCCTGATTCGGTAATGCAATAGAACGGTAAATTATTTTTGTCGTATTGCGTTCATCCAGATCAAGTTTCTTTTTATAATAACTTGAACGAATAACAGCAGCATCACAACCACCGGCGTTAAATTTCTTAATAACATTAGCCATGCCCCCTCTTATGCCACGTAAAATTGGTTGCCGAACAGGATTTTTATAACTATGCAATATGATTAAAGCGGATAGATTAGGCGGAGAAACACTGCATATTTTTTTTCCGACGAGATCATTTAAGGAGTTTACAGATTTATTATTTTTTTGTGCTAGAGCAACAAATTTAATACTACCATTTAACTTGACCAGTATTTCATGGGCAAGATGTTTAATCCGCCACGACGCAAAATGGGGTCCATCAAATGCGATGTCATAGTGGCCTTTTCTCATTTGCCGCTGATAGGTAAACCAATTACCTGGGTAAACATAACGAACCGGCCGCCCCAAAATCTCGGTAAATTTATCGGCTAATGGTTTGTATAAAGCTTCCGCATCCTGCTTATTTTCGCGGGGTGGCGCTGACATAATTATCTCATCAGCAAAAACAATTTGACACACGAGTGTCATAACCACCACCAATACCGCTTGATACTTTTTACTGTACACCTGCATTAGTCCCTATTTTGTGTTTTTTAGTCTAAAACGGATAATAAAATATGAGCTAGATTATATACATCATATCAGCCTGTGAATATTAGTTTTAAATAATCATGCAGTTAGACGTGATACAGATTGAAACAAAATGCTAGTTACTTAATCTAACTTTACATAAAACTTTAAATAATGCACAAATATGCATTTTATGATGCATATTATAGTTAAACTTTATATTACCCCTTAAAACATAAAAGCCAGATTGAATCAATATTAAACGACCTTAAATTTAGATATCCTAAACTTTAAATACATTTACAGTTTTAGTTTTTCTAAATAAAAAGATAAGCCCTAAAATAAATAAACTTGGCAATAGTGGATCAAAATTTGCTTTTTTGTTAATAACACAGCCTCCACTTTTTTTGCTGCCGCCACTACCACCTAAAATTGGACCAGGCAATACAGGTCTCTTAACGATCACTGTTACACTAGCATTGGCCGCTCCACCATAACCATCACTGACTTGTAATAGAAATTTCAATGTCTTAGTTACAGCTAGTGAAGGTGCTGTAAATGTCGCTATCTTAGTATTTGATTCAGTTAATAAAACCTTTGAATCACTACCAAGCTCTAACCACTGATATGTTAGTGATTGATTGCTATCAACATCTAGACCATTACCTTCTAGAATCACCAGCTCTCCCGCTGACACTGTAATTTCATTAGCGGTTAAATTAATTACAGGTAAATTATTAACATTCAACGTTACCATTTTAGTGACAACAGAGTTTAAATTACCGGTACCATCATTAACAGTTAATTGGAAAGTTAATGTTGTAGCATTCGGTGGAACGACAAAGAACTTCTTCTCAGAATCATTCCCAGAAAATACCACTGTCGATGCACCAACTTGAGTCCATGCATAGGTTAATGGGTTGGTATCCTGATCTAAACTTGCACTAGCATCAAGCGCAACTAACGTATTAGCATTAATCCACATTTGTCCATTAACAACCGTTGAACCAATAACAGTTGTATTTATAACAGGTGATTGGTTTAAATTATTTGCAGAACAAGTATACACTCGAACATCATCAATAAACCAACCAGTGGATCCGGTAGTACTAGCAGTAACAGTGTTAGTGCCCATTGTCCATCGAAAACGAACATTTTGGCCAACCAGTGATTTTAAATCTAAACGCGTTGCACCATAGCCATCACTGTGCTCAACAAAACCACGACGACCGCCTAAAGGGTTACTTCTATTTTCATCGTTCAACGTATTTTTTGTAATAGTGCCATTGTAGTTCATACTATCAATTGAAATTAAGTTACCAGCATCGATCCAATTCACACCACTATCCACACTGTATTCAATAACTCCTCCACTAGCCCAGTAATCCTGGGTAACTGTTGAATTATCGATAGCTTTTCTAAATCGCAACACTCGAAATTCAAAATCTGTCGCTTGTTTAAAGTGCAGAAAAGCCCCTGCAGGAATTAGAATATCTCTGTTCATAGAAGCCTTTCTAGAAAAGAAATTATCATTGGACGATAGCGCCCATAACACCGAATTTTCTGGCGCACGATTAGTATTTTTTATCAACCAAGGGTCAATAGGAGACTCATTTAAAATCCAGTTTGTTGTACCCGACTCAAAATTATCAAAAAATAAATTTGATGGAGTATCACCTGAAATTTGGCAAATAGCGGCTTTAAGTGCTGGTGCGGCTATCGGATCTTTTTCCATTTCTACTGCAGTTGTTGCTGCTAATACTGTATCAGTACAATCTTTTTGGGTTATACCAGAATTTGTTCCAATTAAATTAAGACAGCCTTGATATAAGGCATAACTTAAATCTCGATAATTTGATGCTTGAGTTAAAAATTTTGTTTGAACTTCATAATACACTTTAGCGGTTTTTTCAATTCCCATACCGATAACATTAATGCCATTAAAAAATGCACCTTCAGCCATTAAGTATGCCGCCTTATTATTAACACCACTATTAAAATGAACACCACCATTATCCAAGTCACCACGATCAATTAGATTGGTCATAAAAAATTGACTTGTCATTTTATCTGCAGAGGCAAGTGTTATTGCTTTACCATTAACATCCGCAGTATATTTATCAGATGGCGGGTCTATTAAACTCCTGGTAACTCTTTTAGTTAAACCATTATTAACCAAATCCTCACCAAGTAACCATTTATCCGTTATTGAATCTGCACCAGCTCCATTTGTTTGGTCAACAAATTCTCCCCATACATCAGATAGAGACTCATTAATTGCACCAGGTTGCGAAAAATAAAACAGGTTTGAAGTAAACTCTGTAACACCATGAGTTAATTCGTGTGCCACTACATCATCAGCTAATGAATAACCATCACCGTAGATCATTTGTCGCCCAGTCCATCCTGCGTTGGGATAACCTTTAGGGCCCACATGAACAGTTGATATTAGTGTCATGCCTTTCCCATCAAGACTATCACGACTATGATTATTCAAGTAAAAATTGTAAGTATCTATTGCGTATTTATGAGCAGCTTTAGCATCGGCATCACCATTGTTACAATTTAAATTTGCTTCAGTACAGACCACAGTACCAGGTATTACTTCGGTATTATTGGCAGTATATGTTCTAACTGATAAAGTATGAAATTGATTAAAATGCAACGGTATAATGCCATTTTTCGCATCAACTAAAACAAACTCGTTAATTTGATTTTCTATAGATTTTACTTCTATTTTCCACACCGTTGTCGCACCGTAAATAGAGGGACCAAAAATGTTAGGATCATAAATGGAGAGAACCGGTGTTGTTGCATTCAACTTTATTTGTTCAATTAAATGCAAACTCGCTATAAATGTTAATGCCGTTGTTGCTGCCTCATGAGAACTAATTTTTGTTGTCGTATCAATGGATAAATTTGCTGACGTTTCACCAGACATAGAGGTCAATTGATTAGAACTATTTGTGTTGGCAACTACCTGCCCACCGATTACCGGTAAATTTTTGTAATACTGTTGGTATCGAATGTTTGTCGACTTATTAATACTTGAAAATTGTTTAATTAAGCGTAGTTCTTGATTAACACCAGAGACCCCAAACTCTCCACTAAACTGATTTGCAATTGCAGAGGATAGTGCTTGACCCTGAGGTAAATAAACAGAATACGCTTGGTTGTTTTTACCCGAAATAAAGTTTGCTGAAGCTGTTTTTGGGTTAACTTGAAACTTTAATATTTCATTTTTAATCAACTCAACATTTTCAGCAAATGCAGAACCATAGTTAAATAACATAAAGCTGACTATTAAAATTTTAAATTTATTTTCCATATATACTCCTAAGCCATCCTTGAGATTTATCGAGTCTCTTTTTCTATTGTCCAAATCAACGATTGTAAATCAATATAATTTGGTTTCGTTCTATCATAATTAGTTTTTTGTAATTTAAATTTATCGCCATCAATCATTACATTTAACTCAACGACTGAGCAGTCTCTGCAGTTATGAGAATTACCTATTTCCTTATATTCGATTTTTAATTTTTCATTATGAATATTATTTAAATTTTTATATTCCTTTAAATCCATTTTAATTGCGTTTAATAACTGAAGTATGTCATCGCGTTTATCTTTTGATACGACGATGTCGTTACAGTTTTTCTGACGTAATTTGCCATTAACACTAATAAGGCCATCACTATTTATAATAATTTTTGAAAATCCAGAGAAACCACCTTTTTCTGTCAGTTCAACCGTCCAATTAAACAGTCTCTTATCAGTCTTCACTTCCGCAGTAGAAACACAGCCCACAAAAAAAATCATCAATACTAAATTAGTAATGAACAATAAATTATATTTAATTAACGTTAATTTCATATTTTGTTAATTCTCTATTAAAATTACTTTAATCTTGGATTGTTACTAAGGAAGGAAAAAATACTAACTCGAACTGCATATTATTTACTTTCAAAATAGATAAATCATGCTACCTACTTTTTTTATTTTTATTAATTAACCATCCATAGCTAATTAACATAATACTTTAATGCCAACAAAAATACAAACATGCATCATCAAGTTTACAAAAATATAAATTAGCTCTGCTGTGTTACGGCGTACAATTTGTATAATAAAAATCGCCTTTATCAAAAGTGCAGCTTGGCGTATAGAGGTATCCATTAATAGTAGGAACACAATTTCCACCGACGACTGCAGGACAATATGTATAATTTGGTTGAACAGCTATGTCAATATTTATACATCCTTTTGTTATTGTCTCATTAAAACCCGTCAATGAAGTATCGGTGTTTAAACTTGTTTGATCATAAGTCTTAACGAGTATCTTTCTTTTCGTTATAAACGAACTTGTCTGAAAAGGGATACCAGTAATTATAATTTTACTATTAATAACTTGTATCTCAGGATTTATAAATTGATCATTTGCTATTGGCACATTAGATAACACACCTTGATTATTACCAATATAAATTTCTTGACTTGATAATCCACTTCCAGTGTTTGTGGTATAACCTGGATCACTTGAATTAATGTTCACGTCACACTTTGCGGTATTGTCGGGTAATGTTGAGGCTACATATAAATTTTGACTTGGATCCGTCGAAATGCTCATAGCATTAATTAATGGCGATAAAGTGTCAACACCAATATTAGAAATAGTTGTAACAATTGAAGCATTACTTTTATCAGTTGATTTTACACTAATTAAATAAATACCATCGGAAAAATTATCAATCCCCGTAGGATTTCCAGTTAAAAAAGTATGCGTAAATGATTGGCTCAAATTTAAATTACCAACCGGGTTAATAAATTCAAAAATAGGTGTAGTATTCGGCAAACCAACAAAAACCTCTGTTTTTAAAATACCTGTTCCAGGATCATCGTTCGCAATACCATCTATGTACAAAGATTTGACCCAAGAATTACTTTGTGCCGAAGCTGTATTTAGCGTAATGACTGGTGGTTTGGTATCAATTCCGATTTTTGTTACTTGTTGCGCCTGATTTCCAACCTTATCAGTAACGTTTAATGTAACTAAATGCCAGCCATCATTATAGTCACGAATACCGTTTGTAACAGACAGAGGATTAAATGCTTGTACTATATTTGATGTTAACTCTGTCACTCTAGCCCCTACACGAGTACCAGAAATTAAAAATTCAGCATAATTTAAGCCACTGCTAAATCCTGATATCGTAGGAACAAGAGGATCCTCAATAGTATATTGAAATGATATTTGCTCCGGTTTACTAAATATAGGTTCAACTTTTACTATAGGCGGTGAGATAATAGGGCTTGATATCATCGGTTTAGTATTGTCAATATAGAAAACAACTTTAGTTTGACCTATAGCTCTATTTAAAATAGTACTCCTAGCAATTAGTGATAATGAATGAGGTCCATCTGATAAACTAAGCCCAACACTATCTATTATAGCTTTAATGGAATTAAATGAACTCGTTAAATCTACTGTCGGTTCATACGTTAATGGCTTGCCATCTAAATCCAACTTAATCGATTCTAGTGGAGCAGCAGCTGGTTCAATAACATCAGCTAATACATTAATAAGTGCTCCACCATAAAATAAACCATTTTTTGGTGAATTAATATCAGTTGAAATTAAATTATTTTCAATTGATATAGTCGTAGAATTTGATGATTTATAACCTAATACATTCGAAATGGTTATAGTGATAGTATAAATTCCATCTTGAATGGTGGTAGAGTCGAAAGGAATTTTTATAGTATTATAGTCATCCACATTAAATATTTTACTATACGAATTATCCAAACTAGTGATAACAACAGTGGTAGTTTGCACACCAGCCACATCCACTGCTGTTGCAGAAAAAAATGCATTAGATAGTGGATCAATTGGATTATTTGTTGTTAAATCTATTAATCCATTCCCAAAAATTACATCATTATTACTTGGATACAACACGGTAATCTCAGGTTTTTCTAGCGTTAATATCTTTGCATTTTTGTTTAGCGATAACAGTGAAAAATTATTAATACTGTCCGCATAATTAAAAACATCCTTAATAGTTAAGTTAGAGTTATTTTCTGGTGAATAAGCCATAATCAACATGTTCAAAGCCAGTTTATGTCGATACAAATCTTCCGTGACGGCTTCAATCATAGCAAGTTGATTAACACCTGCTTTACCATCTAATAGGCCATCGGCACTAATATCTTTAAACACAATTTGTGAAAATGCAATTGAAGTTACACTTTTATATGCTGGAATATTATTTCGTTTTGCTATCCAAAACATGAGCTGAGAAACAGCAGCATTCGCAAATCCATATTTATGCTCACTGCTTAACGGAACATTTAAATCCGTTGCAATACTATTAGCATTTGATATTTGTTTTGGAATTTTATTTAATAAAGCAGTCACAGGAACATCAAGCCAACTACTAATTATTTTAACGGCACTCGTTATAGCATCGTTAATTTTTTTACCCTTATTGATATAATCAATTGTAAGACCGTACGCTATATGAGTGAAAAAAGTAATATTTAAATTTACAGCAGTACCGGACTCATATAGTGTCACAACACATAACGAGTCACCAGGATTAAACGAAACTTCAATCTTGTTGTTAACATCACTCGCATCTTCTATGTATACGCCATTGTTTACACAAACTAATATTGGTACAGTCTCCGATTGTATGTCAATCGTATATTGTCCATTAACATCAGTCACACCAGTCGCTTGAGAAATTACATTAGTTTTAGTGCCATTTGAATAATCATAGATTATAACATCAGCATTATAAATCGCTCCTAGTCGAGCCGTTACCGAAATGGTACCAAAAGGAATAGCAGTCGGCTTGGGTGGTAATCCATTACTACTACCTCCTCCACAGCTCAAGAGAAACACCGTAACTAATAAAAGACTAATCAGTTTGGTTAAAATATTCATAGTAAGTCCTTTTATTTGAAAGCTTAATAGTCAATGAATTTATAATATAGAAAAAATAGTATAACTTAGTATCGCATTATACATTAAGTTAAATCTATTCTTTTAATTCCGATAACTATAATTTGTCATGCTAATGTCAATTATGAATAAACAAAAATTTTGATATATTAGTATTTTTTACTCAATTTAATGGCTGGAACTCTTTCAGTTAAACAAGTAATTTTTTTTTGAATAAATAACAAGCAGGCCTTTGAACATTCTAAAAGAACAATAATCGGCTATATATTTATGCTCGATCGTATTTGTTATAAATTTATTTTAATTAATGAGCAGCACTACTTATGTTATCGGTAAATTTATTATCTGCTACCGTACACATTTTGAAATGAATATTCATCAATGCATCACGTTACCCAAGTATTTTATAACTGCCACTGTCTTAAATCTAATTTTCGTCCAGGGCAAACAGTTTGT
>CAYQUC010000078.1:0-15639 GCA_964420605.1 uncultured Thioalkalispiraceae bacterium
GTTCTGAGCAACTGGACCCCGGCTCAACAGATCACCGGGGTGACGGATTAAATATAAATTACTTTCAACTTTTACGTCATACCGGCACTTTAGAACGCTAAAGGCGTTCATTAAATATTTTCTCACTTTGCTCAGGTCATATCTCGTAAGCCGGTATTCAAAGGTTTAAACGCTAATGCCAGTTCAACTACGGTACCGTGAAATAGACAAAGCTTATTTAACCCACACTAAAATTCTATTATTTGCGGGCATTTCATAATCGTGTTTCAAAATCATATTATTTTCATAAGCCAAAATATTCAATTTTTCAAATTCACGAATACCACTATCCGGATCACGATCTTTTAACCATACATCAAAACTCCGATTGCTTTCGCTAGTATAATCACCGTTATAATTAAAGGGACCGTATAGGCAAAATATCCCGCCCTTACATAGCGTCTTTGCCACACCCTGCATCATATTAACCACACTAGTCCAGTTCATAATGTGTGCTGAGTTCGCGCTGAAAATTGCACACACCGATTCATCTAACCAATGCTCTTGATTCACATCGAGTAATAATGGCCCTTCAACGTTACCATCGGGTATGTCCTGTATCCATTGTTTAATAGCGTGATGATTTTCCTCAAGATCAGAACTTATCCAATGCAAATGATCTAACTCTGTTGAAAAATACACTGCATGTTGGCCTGTACCACTTCCTATTTCAAGTACAGTATTAATATCGTTTAACTCTGTTTTTAAAACGGCTAATATCGCTTCTTTATTTTGATCACACGATTCTGAATATGGCTTCATATTGTTAAACAACCCTCACACAAATTTATTCTTTAATCATACTATTAAGTACAAAATTTAAATTTTCTTCAATTTGTTTTTTATAATTTAAATAATGTATGGTTTGTACATTCCGTAATGAATTACCTAATAATGACTTTGAAATATCGACATCAGTAATGTATACCGAATATAATTTTTTACTTTGGCGATAACGTAAAACATATTCAATAACACTGGAATATAACCGCCTGCCATATTCCATTGTGGTAAACTCTTTATCACCAACATAAATACTAAATACCGGTTTGCTATTAAAAACATCACCGATTACTTGTAAACTAACATATTCAGTATCATTGGCAAATCGGTTTATTGATTCTTTTTGAACTGACCACAGACCAGTGCGCGATTTTTCCAATTGAAACATCTCGTGGCCTTTGACATTATATTCAACACCAATTTCATTCGATAGAAATACCATGCGTTTATTTATAGAATCAAAAAAACGTTGGTATTGGTTCACAATACTGGTGGCATTATGAAACTGAGTTTTATAAGTAAACAATGCACCTTTTTCATCCAATATATACAAAGTAACCTCTTTGCCACTCACAAAGTAAAAAAGCTGTATATAATGAATTTTATTATGTTGATATAATAACGGTAAAACACTGTCCCCTAAGGTCATCTGGTCAAAAATAACGGGGCTATAATGACCCAATGCAACATTTAATGCTTGTAGCAACTCATCCATTGAATCAACACGTTCACTTATAAAAGAATCATTATTGAGTCTTATTAAAAAATAACTTTTTTCAACACCCAATACAAAGCGCGTATTCTTTAATCGGATATCATCATAAAAACACGTTATAATATTATCAAACACGCCTTCAACTCGACTCGCAATGGCATTACCGCGTAATGATGAAAAGCTCACGGCATTAATTGCTGGTGGACGACGACCATGAGATGGCGGTGACCACAGCATATAATCACGCAGACAATCTAGCAAACCTTGCACACCGTAGTAACGGAAAGTCAAAACTTCATGCCAACTAGTTACTATAACTTGATCGATACTTAACGCTAAATTTTCAAATAAACCACCGTATTGTAATGAATCAGTTCGGCTACTCGCTAGATGTTCTCCACGTTTGGTTCGTGACGAAAAAGGATCAAGGCCAACATTAATGAATGTTCCAATAGCAAGGATACTGGCAGTTTGTTTAAAATCATCAAAACAAGATCCTAAATGGATTTTATCTTCAAACATGTGTTTCATGTGTGAAAAAATTGCGCGTATTTCACGGTTGCTTAAATCACTACCATCACTATAAAGTGCAATAATAGTTTGTGGACTGAATACTTTATTAAAATAACACCAGGCACAAAGTTCGATTAAACTATGGGCTATTTTTAACGGCTCATGATTGGATAAATCATTCTCAACTAAGGCTCCATGATAAGCTGTCCATTTCTCATCGCCATCTTCAATTAAACGTCGGGATATTGTTAAGTGATCTTCGTATAATTGCTCAGTGATCCCTTTGTAAACTATTTCAATTTTTCCTGCTTTTCGCTCAAAGGCAGCATAAATCTTTCGACCAAGAACATTTAAGTCCGAAGGTTTTATTTTTGCCATCGTTTCAGATTGAGAACGTGTAAAATTAGATAATGCACGATAGCTTGTTGTTAAATCTTTTATTATTTCATGTCTTTCATTAGTAACTGCTCGTAGTTTCCAATTTTTTTGATTATCCAATTTTTCAATATAAGAATTCGTCCATTGCCATTTATTAACAAGATACAACATTTTGTCTAATTTAAAATCATGCGTGTTGCGTTTATTGTATGAGCTTAATTTGATATTTACCTTTAAATAAAAACTGCGCCTTATTAATTCTAATCGCTTGAATTCTTGTTTTTTATTTAAATAATATTCAACCTTATCCAACATCATTAAATATGGATCGGTATCATCAATTGTAACATCACCTTCATAAACCTTACGTTTAAACTGCATACTTAATAAATCTATCGATGGATATTCATTGGCATAAATTTCCATTAATATTATTTTTAAAATAGATTTATACGGTGAGTCTATTCCCTTGTACAATAACCACAAAGTCGCGCCATAAAATTCTTCTGCGGGTATTTTACCGATACCACCAAAATCAATATGCTCCTTACTGTGCAGATAACGTTTTAATTTTATATCCGCTGCTATTTCGTCATAGTGTTCTTCGTGATCGGGTGGCACTAACCACCACAGAGGGTAACGACCAGAGAGTAATACGCTGGTGCGATAAAATTCTTCAAGCAATAAATAATGTAAGGCACTGCCACTATTCTCTATACTTAAATCATCGTGATCACCAATTCTTACTCTATCGGGATCAACTAAAAATATACTGGCATCAACGCCAAGTGTTTTTGACCACTCTTCAATCGCATGGGTTTTTTCTTGAAGCTCTCGAATTTGTTCAAAATCCAAGGTACTGTCATAACAAATCCAAATGTCAAAATCGCTTTTATCAGAATAAGCAATTGAACCAGTACTACCCATTAAATAAATAGCTTGGATGGCATACGTTCGATATGCCCTTTTTTTAATTACAAAACTTTTGTGATAACGTTTAGCTATACTAACGGTATTTTTAGCAACGGTGTACTCTGGTATACCACATGGTGTTTTTTTACTGACATAACCCGCTAATATGGGGTGATTAACATGATATAGTAAAGGTAATAATTCTAAAAAATCTTTTTGTTGGGGACGGATAATTTTTAAAGTGCGCGCATAACGGGCTTTATTTAATTCAACAAAGCGCTTTTTAATCTCCTTAAAATTATGAGAATCATTAATCTGAAACTCTGAAGCTTGATCTACCACTCAATTTCCTCATTACACGCAATGCTGACAAACCCTATATTAGTATCGGCCAAAGAAACGAAATCTTCACCAGTAATTCATTGGTTTTATTATAGTTTTTGTGATTAGACAAATAGATAAGTGCTTGAAAGTTATCCTATATTGCCAAATACTTCACATTTACTGTAATTTACATAATTTCCCTTTCATTTTCAGCTATACCTATATTGAACACATTACCTTTTGACAAATGTTAGATTTCCCCTGCTCGGTCAGAATATTATTAGTTTAAATGTGCTAGTTTATAGGTACCTTGAATGGATAACGCTGAAAGAATACCCGGTAAAAAAATCAAAGAGAGAAATATGGCTAAAACATTAAACCAACAAGCACTACAAAAAGTCGTTGAGAATTGTCCTCTTGGAATAGTCATCATTAATGAGCAAAATACTATTGAATGGACCAATAACGTTCTGTGTAATATTTTACATTATGAAGAATGCAACTTAAGCGACAAAACCATCGAAACCATCGATCCGCGTTTGGCCGGATTATTTAACGATGGTGCGACAATACACCTTAAGGAAAATAGTAAACACGATGATCTTTGGTTGATTAATGTTGCGCACCAATATACAGAAAATGCTAAAACTTATACAATCCATTATATCTCAGACGTATCATCACTGCATAACTTAGCATCAAAACATGAGAACCTAAAAAATGATTATGAAGGTGTAAACGTCACCGATCCTATTACCGGTTTACCTAACAGAAGAGCAATGTACCAAGCACTTGAACCTCAAGTATCACGCAGCCGCCGTTATGAAAATCAACTATCGATAATCATTATGAAATTAAATGATTTAACTTCCATTGAAACAAACTATGGTACCTCGATAAAAAATAGAATGATGGTTGATATATCTCAAATGTTGAACGATCAATTACGCTGGGCAGATACCATTGGTAAATTAGAAAATGATGAGTTTATATTTGTCCTTCCTGAAACAGATTCTAATGCCAGTAAAAATTTAATTTCAAAAGTTAAAAATAGATTATCTGATATTATTGTGGAAGATAATAATTTACCCAATATTATAGAAACACAATTTGGAGCAGCATCATGGGAAAAAGGCGATGATGTGGGGCTACTCATGCGCCGTGCGCGCGATCAAATGGCTTCGTAATTCAGTTACAGAGACCACAAAAGCACACCATTGTGCTTTTGTGAATAAAGCATCAGAAAATAAAATATAAACTTTCTCTGTTAAAGTTAATTATTCATCCATTAAATCAATACCACATTCTAAATTTTCAATCCAATTTAGAAATCGGTAAATCATCTCATCTCCTACAAACGCGCAACCATGTTGCGGAATGATCATACTAATGTTTAATTTTCGGACATGATTAACCCAAATACGACAGGCCTTATTCGAATTCATATAGCGACGATGAAAACCTCGCATTTTAGTAACATGCTCGTCAAAATCATTTACCGGATGATTACAACCATCCGAACTATCAGAGGCACCAATATCACCAGAAAACAATATACGACTGATTGGATCATAAAAACTAAAATTACCGACTGAGTGCATAAAATGCGCTGGTATAGAGCGAATAAAACTATCACCAAAAGCTGTGTCTTGGCCATTATCAGGTAAGCTCAAAATTCGGTCATGATCCATTATCTCAGAATAAGCAGGGACCAAATGAGGTAAAAATCTATCCCATAATCGAGATATAACGATTTTACAGTTTGTATACATCAACCATTTATCCAACGACGTTATTATGTCTGGATCTTGATGTGAGGCAAAAACAAAATCAAGTTCTTTTATTCTAATTAATTTACCCACCTCCATTGACAAAGGTGCATAGGTTAGTGCACCACCGGGATCAATTAACGCCGTATGCTTGCCATGTTTTATAAGAAATTGATTGGATTGAATTCCATCGCCTCGTACTAAATCGTCAAAAACCAGACACATATGTCCGTCTTTGTTGTATAACTCAATTGCCATAAATCTAAAATTGTGTCCTTAATCATTAAACCAACTATTTTGCATACCCGTTGATGTTGGTTTACAAGTATAACAGCTATAAAAACTGACGTGCTGATACAGATCAAAGGATAAAAAATATTAGTGAGTTAACTAAATTTTAATTAACATTAAATATGCGGCTAAGCACCGATTATTCGGCAGTCGCCACAACACAATCTCGTGGGCCAATACTTTCTTCTAAGGCAACACCGGTAATTGAAGCATCACTCTCTTTAACCATAGAGATATAACACTTTCCAAAAGCGACATTTGCATCCGCTATGTAATTAATACCTTCTTTTGGTAAAAAACTCATGAAGGGTTTACATCGGTATGAATAATTAGAGCTGGTAAAACTCATTGCTATCCCAACACTAATTCTTTTACCAAGAGGTACTTTTACATAGTCAGAACCATAAGTCGTTTGCAGTGAGTACATTTTTCCATCGCGGCACATGGTGATGTATTTTTGATAAACAACCTTCATCGAAGTATATTTTTCATCTTGAGCAAATTCGTAAGCTGGATTAACCACACAACCAGTCGCTAGAGAAATAAACAGAATAATAGAAGCTAGAAAGAATATATTTTTATTATTTAATCTGGTATTCATTATTTAGTCACCGTATTATCTGAAGCAGTATTTAGCTGTTCCATAATTTCTGCAGTACTACGTGCTCCGGTTTGATTCTCATCAAGTAGTAATACATAACTATAGGCTATCGTTTTTTTCCCAATAGAACCAAAAATTGGCATCGCTGTTGGTATCAGTTTGGCCGCATGTCTTAAACTAGCAAACATCAAAAAATAAGGCTTATTATTTTCATTTGCAAATTCAGCGCTACGGTACAATGCATACTTAATAACAACATCAGTTTTGGTATAAGCATTACCAGTAAAGCTGATTTTTTCTAACGATTTGGTAACTTTCTGATTGGAGTAACCGCCAGATATCGAAAATGTACTATTCTGATACGATGTCGCGCAACCACCAAAAACAAGCGACAATAGAACTATTAATATATTTTTCTTTTTAATATTCATTTTTTATAAACTCAATTTTATTAGTAATGATAAATTCAGGATTAATTGGATATACAAAAGTGGAAGATAATAAATTTAGAAATGAATAATAATGTTGATATAAATTTATCTGTGAATTTATATCAACATTATGGACTACTCTATATCACGCCAATTACTATATAAACTATTATACTTTATTATTTGCTCTCTTAATTGCGGCTATTACTTGCTTTGGTGCCGTACCGCCAAGATGATCACGAGCTGCGACTGACCCTTCTAGGGTTAATACCTCAAAAACATCGTCCGCTATCATCTCTGAAAATTTTTGTAATTCATTTAATGATAATTCTGCGAGATCTTTTTGTTGTTCTATGCCATAAGCGACCGATTTTCCAACGACTGAGTGCGCATCCCGAAATGGCATACCTTTTCGGACTAAATAATCAGCGAGATCTGTTGCGGTTGAATAGCCCTGCGCTGCTGCTAGTCGCATGGAATCGCGGTTAACTGAAATATTAGGCATCATATCGGCGTAAACTTTCAAACACGATTTAATCGTATCAATAGTATCAAATAACGGTTCTTTATCTTCTTGGTTATCTTTATTGTAAGCCAGTGGTTGACCTTTCATTAGTGTTAATAATGATACTAAATGACCTTGCACCCGACCAGTTTTACCGCGCACTAATTCTGGCACGTCTGGGTTTTTCTTTTGCGGCATAATGCTCGAGCCAGTACAAAAACTGTCACTTAACTCCACAAAATTAAATTGTGCTGAACTCCATAATATTAATTCTTCTGAATAACGCGATAAGTGCATCATTAAAATTGAAGCGGCTGATACAAACTCGATCACAAAATCCCGATCCGATACCGCATCTAATGAATTTTCAGTGATGGCATCAAAACCTAATAAATCTGCTGTATAAGCTCGATCAATCGGGTAACTGGTTCCGGCTAAGGCAGCGGCTCCTAATGGCATAATATTAACTCGAACACGACAATCTTGAAATCGCGCAACGTCTCGAAATAACATTTCACACCAGGCTAATAAATGATGGCCAAAGGTAACTGGTTGTGCTGTTTGAAGATGGGTAAATCCGGGCATAATCGTTCCAGCTTCTGCTTCGGCTAAACTTAAAATCCCTTGTTGTAGGCGCTTTAATTCAGCAACAACGGCATCAATTTCATCTCGTAGATACAATCGAATATCGGTTGCGACTTGATCGTTTCGAGAACGCCCAGTATGTAATTTTTTGCCGGTATCACCAATTTTGTCAGTTAATCGGGCTTCGATATTCATGTGCACGTCTTCAAGCTTGGTTGACCAAGTAAAATTACCTGATTCTATATCCTCAGTAATCTCATTCAAACCGGATATAATAGTCCTGCATTCTAATTCAGTTAACACCCCGATTTTACTTAACATTTTGGCATGTGCTTTGGACCCCATGATGTCATGGCGGTATAAACGTTGGTCAAAACTTACCGACGCGGTAAACGCTTCAACAAACGCATCCGTTGGTTGACTAAAGCGTCCATCCCATAATTTATCGCTAGTATTTTTGTCTTGCCCAATATTACTTGCTTCCAGGGTAGTTTTGGTGTTTTTACTCATTTGCAATTCGTTGCCTGTTGTTGTCAGTATATATTCGAAATATTGTTGGTGTTTTGCTATTAAATTAGCTCAACAATCGATATAACGGATTATACTTATAGTTTTCTATTAAGAGAAGGGCATCGCAGGATTGCAATCACAGCAACAGTCAAACGAAGTATTTCTTCCAAATTTTTGTGCTATTCGGACAATATTTTTAGTTGTCATGATCAGTCAATTATTTGCATTTATCTTGATATTACTGCCAATTGCGCCCAATTCGCAAGATATCTGGAATAGCCTGAGTCTGGTTTCACTATTTGTGCAATGGATTGGATTAAGTAGTTGCGCCATCATTTGTCTCATCCGTCCAAAATTGGCACGATTCAATCATTTTACTGCGAGTTTAGTGGTGTATGTATTACTGTTGTTAATGCTATTTTTTTTTAGTGAACTGGCTTATTGGCTGGTATATCCATTTAGCTTATTAGACTATCCGAATTGGCATACTATCTATTTGGCACGAAACATGACCGTTGGTGCTATTATATTTGCTTTAGTATTGCGCTATTTTTACGTGCAACACCAGTGGGCGCTAAAAATAAAAACAGAATCACATGCCCGACTTGAAGCCCTACAATCACGTATTCGGCCACATTTTTTGTTTAATAGTTTAAATACCATCGCCAGCTTAACGCGCATTAATCCAAGCCTCGCAGAAACGGCGACTGAAGATCTGGCTGATTTATTTCGAGCTACATTAAAAGATGCTCATACTAGAATAATGATCAGTACCGAATTTGATCTTTGTCGTCGTTATTTAAATATTGAAAAATTGCGCATGGCTGATCGATTAAATATTGAATGGTCAATCGATACTATCCCTGATGATGCATTGATTCCGCCATTAACGTTACAACCTATTATAGAAAATGCAATTTATCACGGCGTTGAAAATAATATCGAGAGTAGTCTTATTCGAATTTCTGGCACAATTAAGAATAAAAAAATTACCATAACGATATCCAATCCACACACATCAAATACTAATGATTCGCAAAAACATAAGGGCAATCACATGGCAATGAAAAACATCGAGCAACGGCTTGCTGTTTATTATGGAACACAACAATCAGTCACTATTGAACAAGATAGTGACAATAAACAATACCTTGTTCACGTGCAATTCCCTTATCTTAACAGCGAAGAATCTAGCTCATGAAAATATTAATCGTTGATGATGAACAATTAGCTTGCCAGCGTTTAGAGCTATTAATAAAAGAATTAAACATTGGCGAGGTTGTAGGCTTTGCACATAATGGTGAACAAGCGTTGTCAGAAATATCAAAGCTACAACCCGATATTGTATTGCTCGATATACGAATGCCCGGCATGGATGGTATCGAAACAGCACAACATATCAAAACGATGGAAACACCACCAACCGTTATTTTTACAACAGCGTATGACGATTATGCACTTAAAGCATTTGAAACCCATGCCATTGATTACTTATTAAAACCAATTCGTAAAGAACGTCTACAAGATGCGGTTAATTCGGCAAAACAACTTACTCGATTACAATTAAATGAATTGCAACAACAATCAAATTCGACAACACGTGAACATTTAAGCATTCGTATTCATGGTGATATTCGACTTATTCCCATTATTGATATTTATTACCTGTTGGCCGATCAAAAATACATTACGGTGGGATACCAACAACAACACGATATTATTGAAGTATTAATCGATGAGTCACTCGTCTCACTAGAAAAAGAATTTTCGGATGTGTTTTTTAGAATACATCGAAATGCGTTGATCGCAAAAAAATGTTTTGAAGCCTTAGAAAAAGATGAACAGGGACAAATGAAGGTTAAATGTAAAAATTGTGAAAAACGTTTTGATGTTAGTCGGCGACATTTACCCGAACTCAGAAAATTTTTGAAATAATTCGATTACCGTCATTGCTCGACTTTAAAGTACACTAGTTATAAAAATGACTATTTCGTAGCAAGCTTATTATTAGCTGTTCGAATTTTTTTTAACGCTAATTCAATGTTGTCATCAATGAAACCGCCATAATAATGCACAGTGGTAATACCAATTATTTGTTCCGTTAGCTCTTTGCCCGTAGCATCCAGAAAAATGACGGTTGGCGTAAAACCTATATTATACGGCTCCATAAAACTATCCATGCTTATTTTTTTACCATCAAAGCCGATTACATCGTCACCATCGTATTCAATTTGACGTATTAACACCCGATTGTCATAGTCTCGGTTTAATAGCATTGGTCGCAAAAAATCACTGCGGACAATTTCACAATAACCGCAGCTCTGTTGTGTAAACAGCAATAAAATAGGCACTTGTTTTTGTTTGGCTATTTTTGCATCGGCGAATAAGTTGCCTGTCATAATGACGGTTTCAACAAATTCAGCATCACTTTGCTCGGTGTTATCAGTATCGTAGTTGGATTCCTCGCTAGAATTTGAGTCTGATACAGCCCAGCCAGTATTGGCTGCAGAAACCAGAAAAATAGCTAAAACTGCGATAACGACACCAAAAGCGATTAATCGAAATAATGATATACGGAGTAAAGAAATTCGAGTTATTGTATTAGAATGTATTTTTTGCATTAATAACTCTGACAACAGATTATTGGAAAAGGTTCGATATTATACAAAATAGTCTTGTTATATACTGCACTATCATATTCTAGTCAGTTTAAAATGACTTAAGTTATGTTAAATTATACCCTGTAATCACCACGGATAGAAGTAACCAAATTATGACCGACAGTAACAATGAAACACTCACCATCGCCACTCGTCAAAGCCCGCTGGCATTATGGCAAGCCCATTATGTCAGTGATTTGCTCACTGCGGCCCATCCCGGTTTAAAGGTAGAATTACTTAAAATGACCACCAAAGGCGACAAAATTCTTGATACACCACTAGCAAAAGTGGGTGGCAAAGGCTTGTTTGTAAAGGAATTAGAAATTGGAATTTTAGAGGGCAAGGCAGATATTGCGGTTCATTCAATGAAAGACGTACCTATCGATTTTCCAGATGGCTTGCACATTTCAACAATCTGCCTACGCGAAGATCCTCGTGATGCGTTTGTATCAAATAAATTTGCACGCTTTGACGATTTACCACAAGGTGCCAAAGTGGGTACTTCCAGTTTACGTCGCCAATGCCAGATCCGTGCATCGCGCCCCGATTTAGAAATAAGTGATTTACGCGGTAACGTCAACACCCGCCTGAGTAAACTTGATAATGGTGACTATGATGCCATTATTCTAGCTGCCGCCGGTCTAAAACGACTTGAAATGAGCGATAGAATTACCGAAGCACTTGCTACCGATGTTAGCCTACCGGCTGTTGGCCAAGGCGCTGTTGGTATTGAATGCCGCATTGATGACGAGCGCGTGCATAAACTGCTTGAACCATTAAACGATCACCTTACAGCACTGCGCGTCACAGCAGAGCGGGCGATGAACCTGCGTCTTGAAGGCGGTTGTCAGGTGCCAATTGCAGGCTATGCTGAAATTCAAAAAGACATTCTGTTATTACGTGGGTTGGTTGGCTCAGCTGATGGCACGCGTATTATCCGGTCTGAAATTGCAGGCAAGCCCGAAAATGCCGATGAAATGGGGACTATTTTGGCTGAGGATTTACTCGCTCAAGGTGCAAAAGAAATATTAAGTGAATTGTATAACGATTAGATTTTAATGAAAAACAACAACTTACAAGGTTGTAGTGTTGTCGTCACGCGCCCTGCGGAACAAGCGCAGGGCTTGGTCGATCAAATTGAAAGTGCCGGTGGTCATGCGGTATTATTTCCGGTGCTCAAAATTACTGAAACTGACGATAAAACCGCGCTTGATAAATTGCTGCAAGAATTATCGGCGTATTCCATTTTAATCTTTATCAGCCCAAACGCTGTGAAATACGGTCTGGGTTATTTGCTGCAACACCGTCAAATCCCAACACAGTGCAAAATCGCAACCGTTGGTGCGGCAAGTGCCACTAGTGCAGCGCAATTATTGCAGCGTGATATCGACATCGTACCAGCATCTTTTGATGGACAATCCGGTGGTTATAATAGTGAAGCACTACTCGCTTTAACCGAATTGCAGTCGATCAAGAATCAAAAAATAGCCATTTTGCGTGGTAATGGCGGACGAGAGTTACTCGCGACCACATTACGTGAACGTGGCGCTCAGGTGAGCTATATTAATACCTATAAGCGCAGTATTCCGGATGATGAAAATTGTACAGCAAGACTGGATCGGCTGTTAATCGAAGCCAATAATACCAATGCACTGTGTGTCACGATAACCAGTGGCGAAAGTTTACATAATTTTCTTCACTTATTAGGACACCATGCTGAACAATGGCGACAAACAATCCAACTGATTGTCATTAACCAGCGCTTAGTCTCAATTGCAAATCAACTGGGATTTAAAAAACAAGCCTTAGTCGCCGATAACGCGACGAATCAAGCGCTGACCAATTGCGCTTTACAGTGGCATCAAACTATAAACTCAAATTCGTAAAACAGGAAATACCGTGTCTGATAATAACAAACCAGAAAAAACCACCATCAGCGCTCCAGAAACTAAAACCGAGCACAAAAAAACACCCGACAAAAAATCCAAAAGCACGCCGTATTCGATAATGCAAATAGCACGCTGGTTTATCTCGGCCCTGATTATAATCAGTATCGGTGGTGGATATTATTTGTGGCAAGTTGTCTATGACGCAAAAGATGAGCTGGATCAGAATGTGGCCAGTACTCGAACCCAAGTGTCGTCATTATCACGAGCATTAACCAATTCAGAATCCGACCTTAAAGCACAAATCAATCAATTAAACACATTACAAGATGAACTTTCAAAAAGTGTCCAAGCATTATTATCCAAAAGCGCGCATATGCGTAAAGATTGGTTAATCAGTGAAGCAGAATATTTAGTAAAACTTGCGGTTAATCGGCTGACACTAGAAGAAGATATTAAAACCGCAATAACCGCACTAACCAATGCCGATGCCCGATTATTAGAAGCCGGTGATCCAGGCTTGTTATTGCTTCGACAAGAAATCAGAAATAATATAACCGCACTCAAAGCCCTGCCGATAATTGATATTAGCGGCATGTCGATTCAGATTAGTAGCGTCATCAACTTGGTTGACCGATTACCACTGGTTACCACCGATCCTGAAAGCCTCAAACAAACGCAGCAATCAGCCGCTAAAAAAATTACCGAAGATGCGCCAATCAATTGGCAGCAAGTCACGAGTAAAGTTGTTAATGATTTAACCAGTCTAGTTCGAATTAGAAAACACGATCAAGTTGTGCAGCCGTTACTAACACACGAACAACGGTTTTATTTAACACAAAATTTAAAATTACAACTTGAACAAGCTCGGACAGCATTATTACATCAACAGCAAACCGTGTTTCGTGAACGCTTAACTAAGTCAATTTCATGGATTCAAGAGTTCTTTGATAAAACTAAAACTGCAACACAATCATCCATTACAATTTTATCAACATTGAATAAAGAAAAGCTCACGCAAGAAACTCCCGATTTAATCTACACTCTTAAAATGTTTGATGATTTTCAAGCTAATGTTCGTTTAAGGAAAAAACCAGCACCAATAAAAAAACAAAAAACGAAATCGAGTAAAAAGTTGAAAAAAACAACAACAAATAAAACTCTTAAACCAAAAGTTGTTAAAAAAATTCAAACACCCGATAAAAAAATAAAAACAACGGTAATAAAACCAAGCAAAGCTAAACAACAAGACAAAACAGTTTTAATACAAACACCACCAAAAAAACAAGCTATACAAATAAAAGTTCCTGAGCAAACTATACCAACAATGCAGACAACCAAACCAGCAAAAAAGGAAACTAGCGATAAAAAAAGCATAGAAGAAACCAAACAACAACAGATACCGGTTTTACCAGCTCAACCCGAATCTAAATCTGGCATATCATTATGATTAAACTATTAATCTATTTTTTAGCACTGTTATTGCTATCCGTATTGATTGGCTTATTCGCAAACAATGATACCGGCTATGTATTAATTGGTCGCGGTTATTATACAATTGAATTAAGTTTAACTTTATTTGTTGTTCTTCAAATAGTCAGCTTTGTATCGTTATATGCCTTAATTCGAGTGACATTAAAAACATGGCAAATGCCAAGCTCAATAAACCGCTGGAAAAAACGCTACCACCGACAAAAAGCCCACGCGGCCTCAAATACAGGGCTAATTCAACTGGCTCAAGGCCAATGGAAAAAAGCAGAAAACACCTTAATCAAAAATGCAAAAAATTCTGAGACACCATTACTGAATTATTTAAGTGCTGCACGCGCAGCTCAAAAGATGAATTCGCCTGAGCGCCGCGATCACTATCTGGAATTAGCGCAATCGCAATTATCGAGTAACAAAAAATTACATTCAAAAGATGAGTTTGCCATTAAAATAACTCAAGCTGAATTACAAATGGCTCATGGGCAACTAAAAGAAGCTGCTAGTCTATTAAAGCAATTACAAAATCAAAATCCGCATCACCCTCAAATTTTATTTTTGCTTTATCAATTATATTTACGTCAAAAAGATTTTGACTCATTACTCGACATTATTCCGGATGTTAGAAAATTTAAATTAATCCCGAATGGTGAATTAAGCCAAACCGAAATTAAACTTTACAGTTACGCTTTAAATAATATTCAATCAGAATCGGGTAATAAAATAATTCGATTTTGGAAACTTGTTCCAAAAAATTGTCAGACCGACGATGGCTTAATTGAATTATATTCAACATTATTAATCAACAAAGGTAAACACGACACGGTTCATAGCTTGTTAAAAAGACATTTAAAAAATAACTGGAATGAACCTCTAATACTATTATTCGGTGATGTTGCTTCGTCAATACCCGTTGCCCAACTTGAGTTTGCTGAAACATTTTTAAAGCAGTATGAGAAAAATCCTAGCTTATTATTAACCTTGGGTAAATTAGCAAAACGCTGTGAGTTATGGGGTAAATCGCGTTCATATTTAGAAGCCAGTATTGGTATCAAACCAAGACGTGAAACTTATCGTGAATTAGGACAATTATTAGAACAACTTGGCGAGTTTGAAAAGGCCGCTAGTTGTTTTCGAGATGGTTTGTTTCTGGATCAAATAGTAAATACTCAACAACCACTTAAGTTAGTTAGTGGCATTTTAGAACGCTAAAGCGTTCATTAAGTATTGCCTAGTTCGCTTAGATCTTTTA
>CAYQUC010000079.1:0-5720 GCA_964420605.1 uncultured Thioalkalispiraceae bacterium
GGGTTAATTGAAGCCCGTACATTATTTTTTTTGATACCGGCTATAGAAACGCTGTCTAGCTGTGTTAAAAACGCATTTGCAGTACCGTTGGCTGTTTCATACTTTACTGAACGACCCTGTTTCAAATTTAGCCTGTTGGCTACAGCTATTGGGATGGATATGTCACTCGCACCGGTATCGATCATAAACACCACTTTATGACCATTAATTTTACCATCAGTTATATACTGTCCAAATCGATTACGAACTAAAACAACTTTTTCAACACCATTTAACCCTGTCGTACCCCTAATATTTTGATTGGGATTTTTTTGTTCATCTAACACCTTATTAAAAAATAATGTGACTAATCCAATGATGATTATCCACATAACCCAAATCATGCTTTGTCCTATTTTGTGAGTACTTTGTTCGTTTTGTTCTTTCACAGTAAATGCGTTCCTACTTTGTTAGTTGAGTTTTCTAAAATTAGTTAATTTTAAATTACATAAAATAATGTCAGTAAATTGACGGTTTTCCAGATTGTAATGTTATCTGTTTGATTAATTAAGCGTCAATAATTGAACGGATATATACTTTAAGTTATTGATTTATTAGACGATATCCAGTCTTACACAACAATATACATGAGTTGGTAAGATGATATCAAAAATGATTACAATAATAATGTTACTTAGTATTTTGAGTGTTGCAAGTGCGGATGAACTGCATCTCATTGTTAGCGGTAAAGCTATTCATTATGGCGAAGGAAATTATAATGAAGATAATCGAGGCTTTGGATTTGAGTATGATTTTAAGCAACGTGGGAATTGGATACCGCTAATAACGGGTGTATCATTTTTAGACAGTAATAAACAAACGTCGAACTATTTAGGCGTTGGAAGTAAAAGGCGGTTTTTATTCTCTCAAAACCCCAAAGGTTTTCATTTTGATGCGGGTGTATTGGCTTTTGTAATGACGCGTTATGATTATAAAAATAATGACCCTTTTATTGCGGCACTACCTTTTATATCGATGGGGATTGACTGGTTTGCAATTAATGTTACTTATGTTCCTAAAATTCAACCCAAAATGGTTTCATTTATGTATTTTCAAGCATCATTTAAATTACTGGAATTTTGATATTTAATTACGCTATAATTAAAAAAATCGTTAGGGAGTAGCGTAGAGTGTATAAAAATGTTGTTATTTTAGCGATATCATTTATGCTAATGGCCTGTAATACAGTCGAGCCAATACAGTCACTTGGTTATACATGGCGTGCATATGAGCGCACCATTCGATGGGGTGATGTTTCTGGTGCGGTTCACTTTTTAAAAGAAGATGCAGTGACTACTGCAAAATTTCCTAAAAATATAAAAAATTTAAAAGTGACAGGTTATGATGTCATCCAGAAAAGTGTGAATGAGGATGATATGATTGCCCATCAAGAGGTGAAAATTCGATTTTATAATGTGAATGACTTTGTTGAAAAAAGTTTTATCGATAGGCAAGAGTGGGAGTATGATACAAAAAATAATCGATGGTACTTATCTTCAAAGTTATTAACGTTTCCGGTCGATTGAGCTTTAAAAAATATTTGATAACATATTACGGCTAAAATTCAAAAAGCCAGCTCATCAATAGAGCCGGCCGATAATAATCGATACTCGATACTTAACCTTTATTAACTACAGTATGTATTACGTGTTGATATTCAAAGTAAACTGTATAATTTGAATATTGCCACACTGTAATTGGTGGTTCACCGATAGGAGTGCGTTTAGTTGTTGGCTCTCCAAAGTGTTCTTCAACACGAGTCATGGTCATCCCTCTAGGCGGTATTTCAACTGAAAACGATGAAGATTCGGTTGGCATCCGCACTGTTTCAGCATAAATTGACTGAAAAGACAAAACCAGAGCAATCACACTAGCCACTAAAATACGTTTCATTACTTTTTTCTCCAATATTCAACATATCATAAACTATACTGTATCAATAGGTTATAAACAAAATTTAATGCATAATACAACTTTAGAGCTAGTTTATATTTCATGCAAGTTAATGAGTCGCAAATTAATACTTCTTCTTACCTAAATACACCTAAGTTATGATGGAAACACAAAATCAGAGCTCAATTCTAGAGAATTTCGGCAATTATCAGAGTGTCCATGATTGGTTGACAGATTTGGGTGCGGAAAATGGTGAAAAACAGGTTAATGTAATATTTCGAGCCTATGAATTTGCACGAGAAGCTCATGCACAACAGATTCGTGCATCGGGTGAATTACACATAACTCACACGGTTGCTGTTGCTGAAATATTAGCATCACTGCATTTAGATTTTGAGACTATTGCAGCTGCAATTTTACATGATGTGATTGAAGACACTGATAAGAACTTGCCCCAGTTAGAACAAGCCTTTGGCGCTCAGATTAGTCATTTGGTTGATGGTGTGACCAAAATGAATATTATTGATCAGCAATCTGATAAATTTAATACCGATGTCAAATTTAAGCAGGGGCATACTGAAAGCTTACGAAAACTGTTGTTAGCCATGGCCGAGGATGTTCGGGTAGTATTAATAAAGCTGGCAGACAGATTACATAATATGCGAACGCTTAAGTTTCTCCCTAATCACAAGCAAAAACGCATTGCGCAAGAAACACTGGATATTTATGCTCCTCTAGCTAATAGACTCGGTATTTGGCAAATGAAATGGGAACTTGAAGATTTATCCTTACGCTACCTCGATCCTAGAACCTATAAAAAAGTGGCTGAATTTCTTGATGAACGACGAGTCGATCGAGAAGATTATATTACTCGGGTTAATTCAATCGTTATTGAAGAATTAAAAAAATCGAATATTAAAGCTGAAGTCATTGGTCGACCAAAACACATTTATAGTATCTGGCGAAAAATGAAACGGAAAGGTATTAGTTTTGATGAGCTTTATGATGTTAGAGCCGTTAGAATAGTAGTGAGTTCAATTGCTGATTGTTATTCAGCATTAGGGGTAATCCACACTATCTGGAAACATATTCCAAAAGAGTTTGATGATTATATCGCGACCCCAAAAGAGAACATGTACCAATCAATACATTCAGCAGTGATTGGTCCTGAAGGAAAAACCTTGGAGGTTCAAATTCGAACAACACAAATGAATGAACATGCAGAGCTGGGAATTGCAGCACACTGGCGCTATAAAGAAGGGCCATCGCATCATAAAGGATATGAGCAAAAAATTGCCTGGTTGAGACAGTTACTTCAATGGAAAGAAGAGTCTGAAAATGACAGCGACTTTATTGATCGGTTTAAATCAGAAATATTCGAAGAACGTGTATATGTACTAACCCCAAATGGCGACATTATCGACATGTCTCAAGGTGCAACCCCTCTTGATTTTGCATATCATATCCATTCTGAAGTGGGGCATCATTGTCGCGGTGCTAGAGTCAATGGTCGAATTGTACCCTTAACATATGAATTAAAAAATGCAGACCAAGTAGAAATATTAACAAATAATAATGGTACACCAAGTCGGGATTGGTTAAATAGTCAATTAGGTTACTTAAAAACTTCTAGAGCAAAATCGCACGTTCGCCATTGGTTTAGTTTGCAAGATTTAGACAAAAACATTGATGCAGGTAAACATACACTTGAAAAAGAACTACACCGATTGGGTATTAGAGATGTTCAATATACAGAAATGGCTGATTATTTTAAGTATAAAAATACTGATGATTTCTTTTCCGCGATAGGTCGAGGCAATATCAACGCATCCCAATTAAGTCCGGCTGCTGCAAAACTATCAGCTCAAAATATAACTGTTGAGCAAGAAGTTAAACTGAGTAAACCGAAAGAAGTGTCTCAGGATACTCATAATATATCAGTACAAGGAGTTGGTAATTTATTAACAAATTTTTCGGTATGCTGTAAACCCGTAATGGGTGATGATATTATTGGTTTTATAACCAAAGGGAGAGGAGTCACCATTCATCGAACCGATTGTAAAAATATATTAAATATGAGCACTGAAATGAGTTCGCGTTTAATTGCGGTTGACTGGAATGTACGTTCAGAGCAAATTTATCCTGTCGATATTATGGTCGAGGCAATCGATAGAAAAGGTTTGTTACGAGACATTACTGCTGTTGTTGCAAATGAGAATATAAATCTTATATCGGTCAATACTGTGTCAAATAAGTTAGATAACACCGCAAAAATGAAAATAACTGTCGAAATAAGCAATGTTGATGAACTTAGTCGCGTATTAATCAAAATAGAGCAACTACCGAATATTTTTGAAGTCTACCGCGCTGTTGTTTAGCAAATTACAAATTAATTCCTATTTATCAATTACCGTCTCATTATTAAAATTCTGGATATTCAATTTATCACACGTTACACTGTCATAGCTTGGTGATATACAATACTTAAAAACCAATAAAACAACAATTTAAGGAAAATAAATACTATGTTTCGTCCATTAGCACTATATATTGGATTGCGTTATACGCGAGCAAAAAGACGAAATCATTTTATTTCATTCATTTCTTTTTCTTCTATGTTAGGAATCGCCTTAGGCGTGGCCGCTTTAATAACAGTTCTATCGGTTATGAATGGTTTTGAAAAGGAAGTTCGAAGTCGAATTTTAGACATGGTTGCTCACATGACGATTAGCAAGTACGACGGTAAACTAGCGGACTGGGAAGAAGTGGTTAGTACTGTAAAAAAACAACCTGAAGTTGTAGCCGCCGCACCATATATACAATCACAAGGCATGTTAATTCGAGGTCGTTTTGTTCGTGGTGCTGCAATTCGCGGTATATTGCCAGAACAAGAGCCAACAGTATCCAATGTTGGTAAGAAAATGATAGCGGGTAATATCAATAGTCTAGTCGAAGGTGAGTATAATATCTTACTAGGGCAGGGCTTAGCTCGGGCTTTGGGATTGGGTATAGGTGAAAAAGTCACAATAGTAACACCGAGCGCCAATGTGACTCCGGCAGGAGTGTCACCCAGAATGAAGCGTTTTACTGTATCAGGTGTATTTTCAGTAGGGCATGATTTTTATGATAACTCTATAGCCATTATTCATTTAAATGATGCTAAAAAATTATTTCGAATGAAAGGTGAAGTTACCGGCGTTCGAGTTAAATTAGAAAATTTATATTTAGCACCGAATACCACCTTTAGATTAGCAGAGTCGGTATTTCCTGAATTATGGGTTCGTGACTGGAGTAGTTATCAATCCAATTGGTTTAAAGCTGTAAAAAGAGAAAAAATAATGATTTTCTTATTGCTGCTATTAATCGTCGCGGTTGCTGCATTTAATATTTTATCAACCTTGGTGATGGTGGTAACCGATAAACAAAGTGATATCGCGATATTGCGTACTTTAGGTGCTTCACCACAGATGGTAACAAATATTTTTATTGTACAAGGAACCATTATAGGCATAGTCGGGACAAGCTTAGGCATTATTGGTGGCGTATCATTAGCGCTCAATATCGAAGTTGTTGTTCCTTGGATTGAAAAAATCTTAGGCATTCAAATACTCGATAAATCAATTTATTATATAAGTAAGTTACCATCAGATTTACATTGGGATGATGTCTGGTTAATCGGTATTGTTTCATTTTTAATTTGTATATTTTCAACAATATACCCCGCATTCCGCGCTTCACGAACACAACCAGCAGATGCATTACGCTATGAATGATAACACCGCACTAGA
>CAYQUC010000079.1:5820-15555 GCA_964420605.1 uncultured Thioalkalispiraceae bacterium
AGACTCAAATTTAAATAAAATAATAAACTGTACTGAACTATCAAAACATTTTAAAATTGGTCCAGTTAAAGTTGAAGTGTTAAAAAAAATTAATTTGTCGGTGACTCAAGGTGAACAAGTGTCAATTATTGGTTCATCAGGCTCGGGGAAAAGCACTCTACTGCATTTGCTTGGCGGTTTAGATATGCCTACTGAAGGATCGGTCTATGTCGATGGCCACAATATGGCAAAGCTATCAGATAAGGCGCGTGGTAAATTACGAAATTCTTCTTTAGGATTTGTTTATCAATTTCATCATTTGCTACCCGAATTTAACGCACTTGAAAATGTTGCAATGCCACTCTTAATTCGAGGTCTATCGATAAAAGAAGCCCAAAAAAATGCGACTGAAATGTTATCACTTGTTGGCTTATCAAATAGACTCAAGCATAAACCTTCAGAATTATCTGGTGGTGAACGTCAACGTGCAGCTGTGGCGCGAGCTTTAGTAACAAAACCAAAATGTGTATTGGCCGATGAACCAACTGGAAATTTAGATGCAAGTACCGCAACAAAAATATATGAATTAATGATGGATTTAAACCGTGAGTTCAATACAAGTTATATTGTTGTTACTCACGATAAATTGTTAGCAGAAAAAATGGACAGAGTACTGCACTTACAAGACGGTGTATTGTCAACTACTACTTAATGTTTTGACGTTTTAATTTGCGCTTTCTCCAATTGCTAATTATATGCAAACGCCAAAATAATCGGATACTAACGGCACCGACAATAGCTGAAGCTAACCCAACGCTAAAACAACCCAGTAGAAACGGTTGCCAAATTTCAATTAAGCGAGTGGATAACCATTCAGCCGATAAATGAAATTCAATATCGATTAATGTTGTGCCTAACATCCAGGTACCAACCAAATAACAAAAATAAAAAATGGGTGGCATCGTAATAGGGTTACTTACCCAGACTAAGGCTAGAGAAATGGGTAAATTTACACGAAAATAAATAGCAAAAGCGGCAGCAGGAATCATTTGAAACGGTATAGGCATAAATGCCATAAACAAACCGATAAATGTTGCGCCTGTAACAGAGTGTCGATTTAGGTGCAATAAATTTGGATCATGTAACAAACGCCCAAAAATCCGGTTTAAGTGTGGATTTGACTTGATTTTACTATGATCTGGTATGTATTTTTGTATGAATTTTTTTACCATAACTCGTGATATTAGCTTAATTTCTTTATTATATCATATATTTCAGCGGAGTCTGAAACATGCTATTACGGACAATTGCATTTTTAACTGGAATCATTACCCTTAGTTTTCAAAGTCAGTTACCTCCCGTTGGGATAATTTTATCTCTTGTTTTATTAACGCCGCTATTACTTTTAAAAAAACAGCTTATTGTGCTGTTTTTCTGGTATTGCTGTGGATTTATTTGGGCAACAGTTATTGCTCATCAATTTTTAAATACTAAATTACCGACACAATTAGAAGGGCAAGATATAGTCGTCACTGGGGTAATTTCAAGCATCCCAAAACAAAATTCTCGCCGAACTAATTTTGAGTTCACACTTAGCTCAGTGTCACTAAATGGTAAAGATTATGACTCACCAAAAAAAATCATTCTAAACTGGTATGGTAAAACACCTAAGTTAATTCCTGATGACAAATGGCAATTAGTCGTGAGATTAAAAAAACCATTTAGTGTGCAAAACCCAGGAGGTTTTGATTATGAAGCCTGGATTTTTCAAAATAATATTGATGCTAAAGGTTACATTCGAAAAAACAACTTAAATAAATTATTACAATCTAGTGCATCATTGTTTTCATTTACGCGATTGCGTTTCAAGTTAAAACATGAAATCAGCTTGTTAACTAAGTCTCCTAACAGAGCGGTAATATTAGCATTATTAATTGGTGACAAAAGTGAGATAACAGCAGAACAATGGCAAGTATTTAGAAAAACAGGTACCAGTCATTTGATTGCAATATCGGGGCTACACATAGGCTTAATTGCTGGCTTAGTTTTTTTTCTATCTCGCTGGCTTTGGGGATATTATAGTAGTGGAGCAGAAATTTTACCATCACCAAAGTTTGCAGCTTTGCTAGCAATAATATCCGCATTATTATATTCAGCTATGGCCGGTTTTTCACTACCAACTCAGCGTGCACTGATTATGTTGTGTGTCATTATGGTATCAATCTTAATTGATGTACGCGCTCAAAGTTGGAATACTTTAGCAATTGCTTTGTTATTAGTTCTGCTATTTTCACCATTTGCCGTAATGAATCCTGGGTTTTGGTTATCTTTTTCAGCGGTTGGTATAATTCTTTATTTTTCTAAAATGACTCAAAATAGAATAAATAAATTATATTCTGTTTTATATAACTGGAGTGTCATTCAGTTAGTAATCGGTATTGGATTAATGCCATTGGTGCTATTGTTTTTTAATGAAACATCCCTTATTTCACCAGTTGCAAATATGTTCATTGTGCCATTGTTTAGTTTTATTATTGTTCCTATGGTGTTTTTAGCCGGATGTTTGCTTTTAATTCTACCGTTCATTAGTAGTGTTTTATTATCCATTGTTGCATTCATATTAACAATATCATGGGGTTTTCTAGAGTACCTAGCCGAATTAAGTTTCGCTACTTTTCAAATAAATGGTTTAACAATACCAGCATTTATATTTTTGTGCATGGGTATCGGTGTATTATTATTGCCACGGCCAATTCCAGCCAAATGGTTATCAGTTATTTTTTTTCTACCATTATTTTTTACTAAATATGACAAACCAGAACTAGGGAGTGTAAAATTAACATTGTTAGATGTAGGACAGGGTTTGTCTGTTGTAATTCAAACCCATGATCATGTATTAGTCTATGATACAGGACCTGGATACAGTAAGAATTTTAATGCTGGTAAAAATATCGTCATACCATTTTTAAAGTCAAATGGTATTAACACGTTAGACATGATTGTCGTAAGTCATGGCGATAATGATCATATAGGCGGTATGCGTTCTCTCGTCGATACTTTATTAGTGAAACAAATTTTAACCAGCGTACCTAAAAAAGTTAATTCACTAATAAAGCTAGAAAATACTATTTTATCTGCCCAATATTGTGATAATGAAAAACAATGGAACTGGGATGGAGTCAATTTTCAATTTATTCATCCACAGTCAGGATCGATGTTTACTAAAAATAATGCTTCGTGTGTATTGCTGATTTCAACTGGTGGAGAGGATTATTTTAATTCAGTGCTACTAACAGGTGACATAGAAGCCAAAGCCGAACAAGATATTGTTGAAAAGTCAACTGTTGAAATCCGTGCCAATATTATCATCGCACCACACCATGGTAGTAAAACTTCATCGAGTCAGGCATTTATTAATAAAATAAATCCAGACTACGTGTTATACGCTGTAGGCTATCAAAACCGCTATCGATTTCCTCATGATGTTGTCTCAAATAGATATAAACAGCTAGGGGCTATCGAGTTAACAACAAGTGGCTCTGGTGCAATAACGTTCAATATAAGCCCATCAGAGATTAAAAAACCGGAACTATATAGAGTATCTCAGCGTCGATTCTGGCATAATTAGACAGCAAATTAGGGATGAACATGTTCAAATTATGAGCAATGTTAATTTAGTTATTATGTCGTATTTATCTTAAAATAACAATAAATTCAATATTTTACAGAAGGGTGTTAATGTGTTTGATATGATTAAAGCAGGCGGGTGGTTAATGATCCCGTTATTACTTAGTTCGGTCATTGCTTTTGCGATAATATGTGAGCGTTTTTGGGCATTGCAACGTAAGAAAATAGCGCCTAAAAACCTAGTAGGTCAAATTTGGCAGTGGTACAAAAATAAAACGCTTGATAATAAACACATAGAAGCTCTACGCAAAAGCTCACCGTTGGGCGTTATATTAGCCGCAGGCTTACTTAACCGCCATCATCCACGCGAAATAATGAAACAAAGTGTGGAAGAGACTGGGCGGCAAGTTGTTCCTGATTTAGATCGATTCTTAAATACTTTAGGTACTATTGCATCAATAACACCGTTATTAGGTTTACTTGGTACTGTTATTGGTATGATTAAAGTATTTGCAGCTATTACCACTCAAGGTGTCGGTAATCCAACTGTGTTAGCGGGTGGTATCTCAGAAGCATTAATTACGACAGCAACAGGCTTGACTGTCGCTATTCCAAGTTTGATATTTTATCGTTACTTTAAAGGTAAAGTTGACGAACTTGTAATTACTATGGAAGAGGAAGCATTAAAAATTGTTGATGTAATGCACGGTGATCGTGAACGAGATAGAAAAAAATAGCAGGTTACCATTATGATGTTTCGCCAAAAAGCACTTGAAGAACCTGATCTTAATTTAACACCATTAATTGATGTAGTGTTCTTGTTGTTAATATTTTTCATGGTGTCGACAACATTTAACAAAAGTTCAGAACTTTCAATCGATTTACCAGAGTCGTCTGGAAAAGTAACAGAACATAAAGCATTTATAGTAGAAATCAGTTTGGATCAACAAGGCCGAATTTTTATCAATGACAAACGGTTAATTAATACCAAGATACGTACTTTAAGACGAGCGATCAAACTAACGGTAAAAGGCCGTAAAGATCCTCAAGTCGTCATTAGCGCAGATAAAAATACACCTTATCAATTTATAATTAAAACAATGGATGCTGTTAGACAATTAGGATTGTCAAATATGACATTTGCTACTAAACAGGCAACAGATCCAGAGTAACAATGATAAAAATAAAAGATAGCGCCGCAAATAAAGTTAGTGGCATGATAATATACCGACGTCTTTTATCGCATGTAATACCTTACTGGAAAGTATTTTTATTTTCAGTTTGTGGCATGGCGGTTTATTCCGTTACGGATGCTGCATTTGCCTTTATTATGAAACCATTACTCGACGATGGTTTTGTAAAGCAAGATCCAACAATAATTACCTGGCTCCCTATCTTTGTTATTTTTATTTTTACTATTCGAATGATTTCAGGTTTTATTTCGACTTATTTCATGAATTTAGTCGCTCGTAACGTGATTCGAGATTTACGAAAAAAAATGTTTGACCATATTATTGATCTTCCTGTTCCTTATTTTGATAATTCGTCACCCGGTAAAATTACAGCCAAACTTGTTTATGATGTTGAACAACTTGCTAGTGCAGCTTCAAGTGTAATAACAATACTAATTAGGGATTCTCTAACAGTTATCGTCTTATTAGCATGGATGATTTATTTAAGTCCTATGTTAACTGCTATATTAATTATAACCACACCATTACTAGCAATTTTAATTTTGTTTGTCAGTAAACGGTTTAGAAAAATTAGCCACCGAATACAATCTTCGATGGGTGATGTCAGTCATGTTGTTGAAGAAGCCATTACCGGAAATCGAGTTGTTAAAATGTTTGGTGGTCAACAATATGAACGAGAGCAATTTGAAAAAATTAACTCCTATAATCGTAAACAACAACTTAAGTTAGAATTTACTAATTCCATCAGCACACCATTTATCCAATTAATTCTATCTTTCGCTTTTGCATTTATTATTTATATGGCCACCAGCCAGGGTGATCAAGAAATAATTTCTGCAGGTACATTTGTCTCATTCTTAACTGCGATGATAGCGCTAATGCAACCAATAAAGCGCATAACTAATGTAAATTCCAAAGTGCAAGTAGGAATAGCTGCAGCTCAAAGTGTTTTTGAATTTATTGACTCTAAAAAAGAACCCGATACGGGTACCTTAAAGTTGGATGATGTTAACGGTAAAATTAATTTTAACAATATTTCTTTTTCGTATAAAAAAGATGAACATTTAATCTTAGATAATATTAATTTAGAAATTAAAGCTAACCAATCTGTTGCGTTTGTAGGTCATTCCGGAGGTGGTAAATCTACCTTAATTAGTTTATTACCGCGTTTTTATAATATAGAAATTGGAACCATTACAATTGACGATATTGAGATAAGCGAAATAGCAATAACGGAGTTACGTAAAAACATATCTTTAGTTAGTCAAAATGTAACTTTATTTAATGACACTATAGAACACAATATTGCTTACGGGGCGTTAGAGTCAACGTCAACAGATGATGTTATTCGTGCAGCACAAGCTGCTCATGCGATGGAATTCATAGAAAAATTTCCAAATGGCTTGCAAACTCATGTCGGTGATAATGGTGTACTGCTGTCAGGTGGTCAGAGACAAAGAATAGCAATTGCGAGGGCAATATTAAAGAACGCGCCAATTTTAATTTTAGATGAAGCGACATCTGCATTAGACACCAATTCTGAACGTCATATCCAAGCAGCACTTAAAACATTAATGAAAGATCGTACTACTTTGGTTATTGCACACAGGTTATCAACAATTGAAGATGTTGATAAAATTGTTGTCATAGATGGCGGTAAAATAGCAGAGCAGGGAACTCATCAAGAATTATTGAAGGAGCAAGGGATATACGCTAACTTATATCATTTGCAATTTTCAAATGATTAATTATATTCAACATTCTTGGTATAATAAAAGTAAGATCACTTTTTTTTTAAAACCATTAAGCTGGTTATTTTGTAGTGTTGTTTTTATTCGAAGCTCATTATACCGTTTTAAAATAATAAAATCATACCAGTTGACAGTTCCAGTTATTATTGTAGGCAATATAACAGTCGGAGGCAACGGTAAAACTCCCACTGTTATATGGTTGGCTGATATTTTAAAAAAATCAGGCTATCGTCCAGGAATAATCAGCCGTGGTTATGGTGGTAAAGCAAAGAATTGGCCACAACAAGTACGCCCCGATAGTGACTCTCTCATTGTTGGTGATGAGGCAATAGTAATTTCAAGAAGAACCGGTTGTCCAATGGCAGTTGGCCCAGATAGAGTTGAGACAGGTAGGGCATTAGTTAAACACTCGAATTGTGATATCGTAATCTCGGATGATGGAATGCAACATTATCGATTAAAAAGAGATATTGAAATTGCGGTCGTCAATGCCAGTACTCGGTTTGGAAATGAGCTATGTTTACCTGCGGGACCACTACGAGAGCCCATTAAAAGACTAGATAGTGTCGATTTTATTATAACCAACGGTAAGTCAGAACATTATGAATACTGTATGAATTATGAAGGGAGTGAATTATGCTCACTTAACGATCCTAATAATAAAATTAGCTTGTCTGAATTTTCGGGTAAAAAAATACATGCGGTTGCTGCAATTGCAAACCCGCAGCGTTTTTTTAATAATTTAACACAGCAAAAATTAGATATTATAGAACATGAATTTTTAGATCATTATGTTTTTAAAGGTAGTGATTTGAATTTTAACGATGATATACCTATAGTGATGACAGAGAAAGATGCAGTAAAATGCAGCCGATTACAAATCAAAAACTGTTGGTATTTACCGATAGATTGTAATATTAGTAATTCCCTGGACATTAGTATTTTAAATAAATTAGAGAATTAATATGGATAAAAAATTATTAGATATATTGGCATGTCCAATTTGTAAAGGTTTATTACAATATGATAAAACTAAAAATGAGTTAATATGCAAAATTGATAAACTAGCTTACCCAATACGAGATGACATCCCCGTTATGTTAGAAGAAGAAGCTCGTAAACTCACCGATGAAGAGTAGTAGAAGCTAAAAGAACTACGAAATTGAAAATTAGAGGGGCGAGACAATGCGAGTTATACTAAATCCAAGGCTAAAAATTGAGGATGTAGTTCTTTTTTATCTTTAGTTAAAACTTGAATTGTAATGTTTTTAGGAGCTCGCCTAGTAGGATCACCAAATTGATTTTCTTGTATTAAGGTTTTATCAGTACAATTTTGTAAAATCAAACCCGGTTCAGATTCAATAACCTCTACGATTTGATACAGTTCGCCGGAGAACATAACTTGAATACCAATTAAGGTACGAAGCTGTTCCATTGATAAATTAATATTCGGCATTAAATACAAATCCATTAAGTTTCAAATTGAAGTATCTTGCTATAGTGAAGAGTAACGCAATAACAATCAAAAGTATTGATTTTATTACACAAATCTAATCAAATTAATTGAATAAACGTTAATAATTATTCACGTAACCTTTTGATTTTAATATTAAAATAGGGTTATTTTTGTTAGGGTTGTGGTTGCTTCTTCAAGTTGACTATAACTCTCTGTATAAAGTATATTTAGTAGTGTTTTATAAAATGAATCATCATGAAAAAAAAAAAATTGTTAATGTGCTTTTTGTATGCATGGGAAATATTTGTCGCTCACCAACAGCTGAAGGCGTGTTTCGAAATTTAGTTTTTAAGCAAAATTATTCAGACACTATTTTGACAGATTCTGCTGGCACACATGCTTATCATATTGGAGAATCACCCGATAGGCGTGCGCAAACAACGGCTTTATCTAGAGGTATTGATTTAAGTGACCTTCGCGCAAGAAAGGCGATAAAAGAAGATTTTGGTAACTTTGATTATATTTTGGCTATGGATAACGATAACTATCAGATACTAAAAACACTATGCCCGTCAAATCATATTGATAAATTAAAATTATTTTTAGACTTTACATCTGACTATGATGATTCTGAAGTTCCTGATCCTTATTATGGTGGACCACAAGGATTTGATTATGTTTTCGATTTAGTTCAATCTGCTTCAAACGGACTGCTCGACGACATCAAATCTCGATATTTTTAATAGTTACTGGATAATAAAACCTGTAAAATACAACTCTGTAATTCCTTCTTTACCTGTTTTTTCTTTTAGAACTTTTTTAATTGTTTTTAGTGCTTCTTTACGTAATTTTTCTTTGCCTTTTACGGTTTTCATTTCTTTGATATTTTGACTACTAATTAACATCAACATCGCATGTCGTATTGCGGGTTTGTGTAGTTCAATATCATCTATCACTCCTGAATTTTTTACTTTTACTTGGGTATCAACTTGTAAAAATTTGATTCTTTTTGGATCATAAATATTAACAACCATAGGTGGTTCTATTGAGAAATAACTTGAGTTAGCCCCACTTTCGGCATTTACTGCAGAAATTAAGCATAAAAGAACCAGCGTTAGTGTGGTTTTAATCATTATATTTTTCTCTTTAAGTCGCTTTTAATAGTTATCGGTAATCACCCCAATAACTTTAAAGAGAATTAAGTACAAACGATTTTAAATCTGTATTACTTTCAAATAGTTAACAGCCCCATCCATTGTTGGGGCCGTCGTCACCGCTATTTGTCAGTACTACTTGATTTATTTTCTGATGGTGTTGTTGTGGTTTCTGATGATTTAGTTTTAATATCAGCCACTACAGTTGCCCGATCATCTGAATTTGGTTTGCTTACTGTTTTTGTATGAACTTGCTGTAACTTTGCAGGTTCAGGTTTATTTTGCTTCTGTGTAGCTGATGGTTTAATAATAGCTTTTTTAGGCTCTGATGTTTTTGGAGCAGAAGATACACGATCATTAGTTGATTTTGAATCGGTTGTATTAGTTGAGACGGATGTAGATTTAGTTTCAACTTGTAGTAATTTAGATTCAATTGTCTTTGAATTTGTTACTGATGATTTAAAATCTGCTGAATTATCACGAGATTGTTTCGCATATGAGTTACTGGTATTGCCAGAATTACTGGTATTGCCAGAATTGCTGGTATTGCCAGAATTACTGGTATTGCCAGAATT
>CAYQUC010000080.1:0-15519 GCA_964420605.1 uncultured Thioalkalispiraceae bacterium
ACAGCAATGGTTGGGGTAACAGCAATGGTTGGGGCAATGGCAATGGCTGGGGCAACGGCAATGGCTGGGGTGACATGATGGGTGATTTTGACATGAGCTGGAAAGGCAATAGCCGTGGCAATGCAAATCCACAATGGTATGGTGGTGGTAATCAGGGATATCAAGGTTATGGCAATCAAGGATATCAGGGCTACGGTAACCAAGGGTATCAAGGGCAGGGTTATGGCTATCCTCAAGGAGCTTATGGCGGTTATCCACCAGCAGGATCCCCTTATCCAACTCCACCTGCACAAGCACCGGCTAAAAAATAATGATAAACACTACACAAGGACGTGACTGTTTATGTCTTTTAATCTAGAGAATATAAAATGATAACCTTAATTGGAAATCTTAAAGGTGGTACTGGAAAAAGCACGGTAACGTTTAATTTGGCTGTATGGTTAGCTGTTCAGAAAAAATTGGTTACCGTGTTTGATCTTGATCCGCAAGCGACTTTAAGTGATGTTGTTGAGGTACGTTGCAGCGAAGAGTACGCTCCAATAATTTCGGTAAAACAAGACATCAACAGTTTAACTAAAAATGAACAATCAGAAATTTTAATAGACGTAGGAACATCAGATATGACCGCATTTAAACAAGCTGTTGCATTAGCTGATCGGATAGTAATACCGATTACACCCAGTCAGGCGGATATTTGGTCAACGCAACGTTTTATGAAAATTGTTCGAAATAACAGCTCTAAAAATAAAACACCAAAATTATTTGGTTTTATTAATCGTGCGGATACTCATCGAGGGGTACGTGAAACAGATGAGGCAGCGCACGCAATTAAAAATTTAAACGATTTGACTCTGGTTGATATTCGCTGGTATCAGCGCACTGCCTACCGTCGATCGTTTAGTGAAGGTTTGGCAGTTTTTGAAATGGAACCAACAAGTAAAGCTGCCACTGAAGTTAATCAATTAGCAACGATATTATATTCATCGTTGTTTATAGTCGATGGAGTTCATTGAGGTAATATTATGACAGCACTACGTTGGTTTTTATCCTATTTGTTACCCATGCTAATATTAAGTGGCATTGCGGTGGCCTATTATTATCGAGTCCAATTATCATCTGATTGGTATCGCACACTTAGCTGGCCGGTAACGCAAATTAACACTGTATTGCAACATCAAAAATTACAAGTTAATGTAATTAAACCTGCACTTTCAACTGAAATGCTAACTAATAAATCGATAGTGGTAATACACTCAAACGATACTCAAAGTGAATATGATTCACTTGCTACGATGTCTGATGCACAGGAAAGCAGCAAGACTAAAGCTAAAATCAGTGTAAAGGCTACCAGTGACGAGAAGCCTTTAACTCATACTACAAAGTCAACAGAAATGACTAGTCCAGACATTAAGGATTCCCCCCTAATAACACAACAAGAAACTAAGCTAGCGACGTTACCAAAAACTAACGATAATGTGACATCAACATTAATATCTAAAAAACCAATTTCGGTTGATTGTTTGGTTTTAGCATCTCAATCACAACAAAGAGTGAAGCCACCGGTTATGGGAACCATGGCACCAAGACTAGTATCAAAACCGCCCACCCAATTTAAATTAAATAAAAAACAACTCATATTGTTATATCAGGCACGTAAAGCTTATTGGGTAAATGATCTTAAAAATGCAAAAAAACACTACATGACTCTAATAACGCAATTATCTGATAACCCAGATATCCATGGTGAACTTGGTAATCTTTTTTACCGTGAACATAAACTTGAGTTGGCAATAAAACATTATGCCATTGCAGCAAAACTATTAATTAAGCATCGGCACTATTGGAAATTAACATCAATAATGCAATTAGTGTTGCGTTTTAATCCTGAAAAAGTAAATGAAATTATGGAAGTAATGCATAATCAAAATAAGATATCAACCGGCAATAATTTAAAAGGCAAGTAATATGAAAATTTTACTTTATACATTATCAACATTGGGATTGTTTTTTTTAGTATTACTGATGTATTTAATTGTTAAGTTTGAACCTATTTATCATACCTTAAAACAGTTTGACGATAATGCTATTGCAACTTACAGTAATATTATTTC
Source organism: uncultured Thioalkalispiraceae bacterium (assembly GCA_964420605.1). GTDB lineage: Bacteria > Pseudomonadota > Gammaproteobacteria > UBA6429 > Thiohalophilaceae > CAYQUC01. The sequence continues at coordinate 2,112 of CAYQUC010000080.1, forward strand.
AACATTAATTGCAACCGGAAATGCCGCTGATGCAACAGTATGGAAACAACAAGTGAAAGAGGGACTTAGTGTCAACGACGTTGAAGATGCAATGAAATCAATAGCAGCTGAACACAATATAAAAAATATCGGTGAACTGCCTTTATATCAACAAATAATTGCAATAACCGGTACAAAATTTCGTTTTATGAAAATTTACATGTATTGCAACCCACTTACTGCTGCAAAAATGATTGATTATAGTGATGCTTTTTCAACGTATTTACCGTGCCGCATTGTATTACTTGAAGATAAACAAGGTCGTCTCTGGATTTATTCCTTAAATCTGGACATGATGATCTACGGTGGTACACCGTTACCTGATGAATTAAAAAAAGAAGCATTACAAGTAAAAAATGTAATACAGGATATAATGAAGCGTGCTGCCAATGGTGAGTTTTAAAATGATATTATTAAGTAACAATAAAGGAATATTATGAGTAGAGAAACTGAAATTATAAATGAATTACACGATGACACACGTAATGTCAGAAAATTACAATTAATGGTATATCCGGCTTTAATTGCTTTTCTATTACTTGCTGCTTATGGTTATTATCTTGTTAACAGTTTGGCAACTGATGTGAAACATTTAGCGAAAGATATGAATACATTAACACGAAGCATGGATAGAAATATGGATATTGTGGCGCAAAACATGATTATCATGACACAAACTATTAATGTTATGGCTCATGCATCAGTTAATATGCAACGTGATATGTGGAGTTTAAACCGCAATATTTCAACACCATTAAACCCAATTAACAGTATGTTACCGTGGGGCGGCGGTGGCCAAAATGGGCCGTATCCGGGATCTCAAGGACCACTACCATACCCGAGACAACGACCACCAGGAATGATGCAGCCAAATCGCTACCAAGCACCAACACAGGCACAAAATATTGAAACTCCTGAATCTTAAAATAAATGATTAAGGCATACCACTATGAATGATACAACTGACAGTAATACCAGCATTAATACTGAAACGGATGATAAAATTAATATTGATCAAACAATATTAGCTGAAGAACAACCAAAACTTTCTTCGATGTTATCGGCATTTCGTAATCTTGATAAGGTATGTTATCAACTTGGTTTGTTAAATAAAGATTCCAGTTTAGCGACTAAAATAAACTGGACACAAGAAAATGATTTACCCGAAATATTAAATCAACTCGATAATACTCGAGATCAAATTGAACAACAAATTGTCAAACTCAAAAAATTGATGACCAACCGTTGTATTTCCATTATTGTATGGGAATTTATAATTTTATTTACCATTACCTCAGGTCTATTAGCAGTTAGTTATTTTGAAGGTTATTGGAATAATGGTGTTTTTTCACCACCTTGGTTAAATGAAATTTTATCCAGACCAATTCTGATTACCGTTTCTAGCTTTCTGTTAATTTCTGGTTTTGTGATACTTCATTATTCTTTACGTAATTTTTTTGCTAAAAGAATAGTAAATACTATTTTAAAAACTGAATCAAAATTTACGCTTGCCAATGCATTTTTACTAAATAGTAAGTTTAGTCATAGCATGTTCCGTCCGGAACCTGTGGGTTTGCATTGGATTAATCGTAAGCGATTGCAAAATGTTCATGATTTATTTTTATCATACTCACTAAAAACTAAATTTCAATCTACACCGGATGAAGTTTAGAACATGGCAGTATTTTTATTTACGTACTATAATTAATATGACCATTGAGGGTTACTACCGAGGTATTTGAAAAGGATACCATTAAATTAATTTCAGTTTAAAGCCTCGGTTTGGAAATCGGAGTAACCAAATTAAGACTCACTTTAGAAACCATAGGTTTCATTAAGTATTTCCTCGCTTACGCTCAGGTCACGCAAAAAATGCCATTCTTGGCCGCTCGACTGCCGCAAGGTGAGTTGCGAAGCAAGAGAGGGCAACCTGGGTTGCTTCTCTGCGGCAGACGGTCTTAATTTGCTTACTCCAATCTCCACCCCTTACAATGGTATCCTTTTCAAATGCCCTGTTAGTAAGTTAAATGAAAATAGTAAATATGAAGTATTGAATTTAACATTAACATTTTAATATGAGGTTCAATATTAGCTTCGTAACATGGATTAACTGATTTAATTATCAAACTGGAGGGATTAGATATGACATTTAAACGACACGGTCTTTCAATTGGAATTGAACGAACAAATGATAATTTTTTTCTTACTCTTAAAGCAATAGGCAAGCTAACTCATAAAGATTATGAAATTATTACTCCAATGATTGATTCTGCACTGTCTGGAGTTAAAGATCCTAACGTTAAAGTATTAATTGATGGAACTGAGTTAGAAGGATGGGATGCTAGAGCTGCGTGGGATGATTTTAAGCTAGGTTTAAAGCACGGAAATGAATTTGATAAAATAGCTATTTATGGCAATAAAAAGTGGCAAGAAATAACAGCAAAGGTTGGAGGTTGGTTTATTTCTGGTGAAATAAAATATTTTGAAAATGTAACCGATGCTATAACATGGTTAAATAAGTAATATAATAATTTTTTATAATTAGCTAGGTTACTTCAACATCAGATCAACAATAATTGCACGGCTTAGTTCTATTGCACCGGCATTTTCGGCAGATGTTCGTAACTCAATGTGTATGAGTGATCCTACACTAGATGCCACTAAAGATCGTAATGGTGTGGTTACACTTAAAAAATCTCATGCTACGGGATCGTATGGCATTATAACGTCACGCTTTGCAGCCAATGGAGATCCAATCAATATTGATGACATAGTGCACGATAATGTTAATGCAACAGCCTTGGTGGTTTTGATTTCGGGTGGCGATGGCGATGCACAGCTTGCTAATACGACCATGCCAAATACAGCGCCGGTAACATCAAGTGGTAATTTTTTGGTACGCTCGGCTAAATTATTTGCGGCGCAAGGTTATCGTGTTATCACAGTTGAACGACCGTTTGATCAAGAAACAACAGCATTTGCAGCCCAGTATGATGCTTATCGATGGCGCACGCTGTTGATTTATCTTCAATTATTAATGCAGAGAACCCAGATAATCTGCCTGTTATAATAGCAGGAACCAGTCGCGGTACAATTTCGGTTGTTCCAAATCAAAGTTTGGCATCGGCTCTTGCATTATCAAGTTCATTAACATCTAAACCTAATGGTGCAATTGGAACGCCTATAGGTGTTAGTAGTTCACCTGCTAATTTACAAGCGACTTTTGTTAATCGTCCCGTGCATATTTCTTGGCATACGCGCGATGCATGTAGTGTAACAACACCATTACGATCGTTAACATTGTCTGATAAATTTTTATTAGCTAATAATAAAATAACGACTGATGCTATTTCAGGTGGCTTTACCGATCCGGCTATTACTAATCTGTGTAAAGCTAAAACGTATCACGGTTTTTTAGGAATTGAATCTTGTGCGGTATTAAAACAAACAAACTGGATGGCCGGTGTTGTGGCTGACTTAGCCGGCAATGAAAAGTCACGTGCTGAGAGCTATACGTATGAAAACGCAGTTGTTGTAGGTAGTGCAGCATTAACTTTTGATCTTACGGCCATTCAATTACCGTTTGCATTAGTGTCTGATGCTGATCTTTCTGATAGACATCAATTTTCTACACCGTATGCTCAGACCACGCTGGGAGGTTCTATTACTATAACGCCGACTGGTCTTGTACGTTATACGCCACCTGCATCCGTCGTTAGTAATACACAAGATTATTTTGTGTATGTCGTTAATGATTTTGGTGCGGTAACTGGAGTAGCAAAAGGAGGTACTGCAAATAATGTCATTACGATTAACCTTACCGTGCCAGTACAATAGGCAGGATAGGTTTACTGTATCTAATTGAATATTCTAATAATTTAACAGCCTTATATAGGGCAGTTATTGCCATTTTTATGAAATTAAGGTCTTATATAAGGCTTTTAGTATTAAATTCTTGACATGTTCAAATAAAGAACCATAATAGTTAATTTATAGGCTGTTATTGCATATTTTTGTATTTACGGATTAATTTAGGGCTGTTATGGATTTATATTTTCTTTCAGATAAGCATCTCGAAAAAGAGCTTGGTCAGCGCATGAAAGCACTTCGCCTACGAAAAAACATTACCCAGAAAGAACTTGCAGCAGCGACAACATTATCACTAAATTCCATTAAGTCACTTGAATCTGGTCGTAGTAAACTTTCAACTATTATTGCCGTTTTACGAGAACTTGATGCACTTGATCATCTGGATAATTTCATACCTGAAATATCAATAAGCCCAATACAGTTAGCTAAAATGCAAGGTCAGGTACGTAAAAGAGCATCAGGTGAACGCTGCAAATCACTGACAAAGGATGAGTTACAATGGTGAAAAAATTTGATACCGCTATTGTGAAATTATGGGGTGAGGTTGTTGGTGCTGTATCATGGCTGGATGATCGTGATTATAGTGTTTTTGAGTATGAGCAAACTTTCCTTAACAAGGGATTTGATGTTTCACCTATTATGATGAGCTTGAATGATGCCAGAACAGGGGATGCTAAATTCTCATTTCCATCGCTTAACAAAGATACCTTTTTAGGTTTACCCGGTATGCTGGCCGATGTTTTACCTGATAAATTTGGTAATAGTATTATTGATGCATGGTTAGCACGTAATGGGCGAGATAGTTTAAGTTTTAGTCCTGTTGAGCGGCTTTGTTATACAAGTAAGCGTGCTATGGGCGCTTTGGAGTTTTTCCCCACCGTTATTGCAAAGTATGATGAGTCTGTTTTTGTAGAAATATCTGAATTAGTTAAGCTTGCGCAAGAAGTGATGAGTGAACATAAAAAGCTAAACGTTCAATTTGCTGACACCGAGAATGAAAATGCGGATGCAATTTTGGATATTTTACGTGTTGGGACATCAGCAGGTGGTGCAAGGCCGAAGGCTGTTATTGCTATGAATGACGAAGGTAAAGTAATGTCTGGTCAAGCTGATGTTCCAACAGGATATGACTATTGGTTGTTAAAGTTCGACGGTGTTACGGATTTAGAGTTAGGTGAACCTAGCGGCTATGGTCGTATTGAATATGCATATTATCTTATGGCAAAAGCTGCAGGTATACACATGACTCAATGTAGTCTTTTAGAAGAAAATGGTCGAGCTCATTTTATGACAAAACGTTTTGATCGTGTTAATGGTGATAAACAGCATATGCAATCACTCTGTGGTATGGCACATTATGATTTTAATAGCGCTGGTGTTTATAGTTATGAGCAGGCATTTGAAGTTATGCGTAAATTACGTCTCAGCAAAGCTGAGGCTAGTGAGCAGTATCGTCGAATGTTATTTAATATAATTTCACGCAACCAAGACGATCACACTAAAAATATTTCTTTCTTAATGGACACTAATGGAAAGTGGACATTATCTCCTGCTTATGATGTGACGTATTCACATAATTCGACTGGAAAATGGACGAATCAACATCAAATGAGCGTTAATGGTAAACGTGATCATTTCACTAAAGAAGAATTAATTTCTACTGGTAAGTCTATTAGTATCTCTAAACCAGAAGACATTATAAATGAAGTAATAACGGCTGTTGAGAAATGGCAGGAATTTGCAAAGGAGGCAGGCGTAAAAAAAAGCATAAGCTTAAAAATTAAGAAACAACACCGTACTAAATTATAATTGAATTTTTTTTTGAATCCACGTTAGCCATTTTTTATATAGTGCTTGATTCACTGCGGCAATCACCGAACGTCCTTCGAGTTTATTAGTAAACACCGGGCTTTCATCAAACGAACAAGAAAATCCACCGGCCTTTTGAAAAATAAACTGTCCTGCCGAATAATCCCAGATATTTTGTTTGCCATGCAAGTATATATCACCACGATTTGCCGCAAGCCAACACCAGTCTAGTGCTGATGCACCAAAATTACGTTGTGATGCAAACGGCTGTTGCTGCACCAGTCGCAACGATAACTCCGGTGGTAGTCGTTTAAAATCAATTATTGCCATAGCACGTTTTAAATCTGTTATATCGTTGTTACAGTTTAATTGTTGTTTATTCAGTAATGCGGGTTCATTTTGTGTTGCGGTAAAAAATTCGTCTCTAATTGGGTCATAGACAAGGCCCATTGTTACCACTGCATTTTGTATTAATGATAACGAAACCGCAAAATAGGGAATGCCACTAGCGTAGTTGCTTGTTCCATCGAGTGGGTCGAGACACCAAACTGAAGCTCCAGAATCTAATGCATTTTGCTGTTGCTCAGGTGTCATTTCTTCTGATAATAAAACAGACTCAGGATAATGTTTTTTTAATTCAAATTCGATTTTGTGTTGCATGGCCAAGTCTGTTTCAGTAACGATACTGCCATCGGCTTTGTGTTGCGCACTCACTTGGGTGTAGCGTGGTAATAACTCCTCAATGGCAGCGTATTTTATGATTTTCTTAATGGTGTTTAGATCGTTGAGCATAGAGCGAAATAAGGCTTTTTTTAATTAATGTATAACCGACATTATACGTTAATTGAGGTTATTGTTTTTTTTGTAATTAAAAACGATGCACCGTCACATGCATCGACTATTGTGTAAACCGGAACGTTATCCACTAACGTGTTGGCTGCTTGTTTTTGATGCTGATGATTTCAAATAAGAAAGGCTGGGTGTTTTTCGTAAATACTGATCATCTGATAACTGCATTAACATAAAGTGTGCCACATCGGCGCGCGCGATTTTAAGACTCAATGGCATGTCGCTTGTGACTGTACCATGCCAGTATTGACCGGTTTTCGTTTTATTGACTAAGGCGGCAGGCCGCACAATTACCCAGTCTAAATTGCTGTGTTTTATGTGTTGTTCTTGGATGTTATGGTCAGCATAAACGTGGCGTAATAATAGCGGCACGATGAGGTATTTGTAATGGAACGGGAGAGTCTCGTGACTGTCATTTGCACCATGGCCAGACAGGCAAATTAATCGATTTATGTTATTTTTTTGCATGGCTTTAACAATATTGTGTGTGGCGTTAGCGCGTAGTTTGGTTTTATCCATCGCCGGTGAGCCTAACGCACAGAGTACCGCATCGTAACGCTTACCGTCATTGATCAGTGCTTGCTCAACAGCCGTGTAATTTACAGCATCACCCTTAACTATATGAATATTATCATGTTTTAGTGTTAGTTTGGTTGGATCTCGAGCAAATACGGTAACCGTATGGCCTTGCTCTAGTGCTTGTGATGCGAGTTCATGGCCTGTTCCGGCTGTTCCGCCAAAAATAATGATATTCATGATGTACTCCTTTTAGTGATGAATTTACTTTACATACTGTCAATTGACAGTATGTAAAGCCTAGTTTAAGCTTTACACCATGTCAAGAGATCAAATCGATACAAAAACACGAATATTGGATGCCACATGGCAGCTAATGGAGAAAAATCGCGGTAAAGGAGTTAGCATGGCCGATATTGCCAAGGCAACTGGTGTTTCTCGGCAGGCAGTTTATTTGCACTTTGCTAATCGCACGGAACTCATGATTGCCACAACCAATTACGTTGATGAGGTGAAAGGGCTGAATCAACGGCTGAGTCAATTTCGTGATGCAACAACCGGTGTTGAATTACTCGATGCGTGTGTTGATGTCTGGGGTAATTATATTCCCGAAATTTACGGTTTGGCCAAAGCCATGATGAACACCCGAGAAACCGATGAAGCGACAGCCGCCGCGTGGAATGGTTGTATGGCGGGGCTGCGTGAGTTCTGTACTCAAATTATCGATGCTCTGGATCAAGAACAGATTCTTGCACCAGAGTGGACTAAACAACAGGCCGTTGAATTATTTTGGACCATAATCTCAGTTAGCAATTGGGAGCAATTAACCGTTGAGTGTGGTTGGTCAACAAGCCAGTACATTACACATATAAAAACACTATTAAAGCGAACATTTATCATAATTTAACTGTTTAATTCCTTTAAGCCGGCGTAACACTTGTTGTATATGTCTGTGATATTGTTACCATGCCAAGCATTAAATCAGCAAACAGTAATAAGCGACTGATATACTGTGTGGGTAAAATTTAACAATTTATAAAAAGGAACTGAAATGGAAAAAGGCAAAACGATTCTGGTACTCGGTGGTGGTATTGGTGGTATTGTTACCGCGACTTTACTGCGAAAAAAATTGGGAGCAGAACATAAAATTTCCCTTGTTGAACGAGAAGACAATTATGTTTTTTCACCATCCTTTCCATGGTTAATGTCAGGTACACGTCGTCGAAGCGATATTTCAAGACCGCGTACCAAGTTGGCTAATTTGGGCGTTGAAATAATTAAAGGCGATATTGACAGTGTTGATCCAGAACAACGGCTTGTTAGCGTTAATGGACAATCGCTGAGTTGTGATTATTTAATTATTGCCCTTGGTGCCGAGATGGCTGCCGAGACTATTCCTGGTTTGAGTGAAGCGGGACATACCTTTTACACTATTGATGGCGCTGAAGAGTTAAACGAAGCACGCTTAAAATTTACTAGTGGTAAAATAGTGGTGCTAGTGAGTTCGGTGCCTTTTAAATGCCCAGCAGCACCAGTTGAAGCAGCCTTATTATTAGAAAACGATTGTCGAAAACGCAACATACGCGACGCTGTTCAAATTGATATTTACACACCCGAGCCTGGACCAATGTCGTTATCCGGCCCTGAAAACTCCGCTCAATTACGTGCCTTAGTTGAGTCCAAAAATATTACCTATCATCCTGGTTGTGCCGTTACCGAGGTTGATGCACAGAAGAAACAAATAACATTTAAAAACGGTGAAACGGCATCGTTTGATTTATTGGCCTATGTGCCGCCACATCGAATACCCAAAGCATTAAAAGATTCTGGCTTGGTTGGTGAGAGTGGTTGGATTCCTGTTGATAAATATACCATGGCGACAAAATTCAAAAATGTGTATGCTATTGGTGATGTCACCGGCATCAAACTGAGTGTTGGCAAACCGTTACCCAAAGCCGGTGTGATAGCACATGGCCAAGCTGACGTTGTGGCGCATAATTTAATTAAAGAAATTATGGGAGAAGGCGAGGCAAAACAATTTGAAGGCCACGGTGCGTGCTTCATTGAAGCCGGCAGCGGCAAAGCGGGCATGGGCAATGGCAATTTTTATGCCGAACCAGCACCTCAAATGAAAATGCATAAACCCGGTTATTTAATGCACCTTGGTAAGGTTGCATTCGAAAAATATTGGTTGTTTAAATGGTTTTAAAACAGCAGCTTGTTGAAACATAGCACGGTACTAGGATATCAGAATGATGCCTCGATCAGCATCATTCTGGTTCAATTACTTAGTTTAAAACAGCGCAACAGCTTGTAGCGTTAATCACGAAATTTTACTGTTATTCCCTTATACAGTAACTAAAATTTAACCCAGTTTTTTTCACAATGTCAGGAAATCGCATTAGTATAATCTATACTATCAAAAGTGTTTCTATCTTAATTCATCATAATTTGTCATTTTTATAATAGTATTTTATGTTTTAATAGCAGTTAAAACCAATAATATTATATTTATAATAATCTACTATACACTTAAAAAAAGGATTATCTATGCTTGCGCATCACTCATTTATCTCACGAGTTAGTACATATTTGTTATTTCTAAGTGTTTTTTTATTGTCTGCTTGTAATAATGAGATGTCGAGTGATGATTCGAAAGGTTCTATTACGAGTGTTGATAAAAACTCAGAGTGGAGCCAACACATTAGTTCACACACCGCAGGAGCAATATCAAAAAAAGCCACAATACAGATTCGGTTTGTCAATGATATTGTGACTGATGAGCAAGTAGGGAAAAATGCGAGTGATGTATTTAGCATTGAACCGAACATTGACGGCATAATTACCTATGCTAATAAGCGTGAAATAGTACTGCAACCATCTAAGCCCTTAAATTCGAACAGTCAATTTAAAGTCACGATTCAAACTCATAAACTCCCAGGGTTAGATTCTGCACCGAAAGAGTTTAAATTTTCATTCCAAGTCATCCGACAAGATTTTGAATTATATGTTGATGGGTTAAACTCTGATAAAAATAATAAACAGCATCTAGAATTAAACGGTAGTATTGTCACGGCTGATGTTGAAGAAAAAGAACGAATAGAAAAAATGCTAAGCGCTGAATATTCAAATAACGAAATGAAAATTCAATGGCAACATAGTGATAATGGTAAGCATCACAATTTTAAAATAGCCGCTATACAACGAGAAAAAAATGCTTCAGATTTATTCCTTAAGTGGAATGCGGCAGAAATTGGTGTAAACCAACAAAATACTCAAAAAATAGAAATTCCAGCATTAGGTGTATTTAAAATAACGAAAGTACTTGCAGTTCAGGCCGACCGCCAATTTGTAAAAATTCAATTTTCGGACATATTAAAAATAAATCAAAACTTAGCGGGCTTGGTTCAAATGCCGGGTGTGAAATTTACCACTCGAATTGATGAAAATGCGATTCATTTATATCCGGCTGCAACAATCAATGGTGAATATCAAGTGATCGTTGAGCCGGGTATTAAAAATTTTAAAGATTTAAAAATAACAAAACGATTTTTAGATAAAGTAGTCTTTAGTAGTTTTAAACCTCAAGTTCGGTTTTCGAGTAAGGGCGTGATATTACCGGATAATAAAGTGCTGAGTATTCCGTTTGAAGCGGTGAATGTCACTGCTGTTCAAGTGACAGCCTTCCAAGTATTTGAAAACAATATAGGCCAATTTTTACAAACCAATCAGTTATATGGAGATACTGATATAAACCGTGTTGGCCGTTATTTATGGCGTAAGACTATCGCTTTTGATTCGGTCGTATCTGACAAATGGAACCAATATAGTCTTGATGCAACTGAATTATTAAAAGCGCACCCCGGCGGTTTATTTAGGCTGACTATTTCTATTAATCGAGGCAATTCCAGTTTTACCTGTCCTGACAATGACGCAAATATTGCCGTAAAAAAAGAAGCGTCTTATAAAAATCATGATGATTATGTTGATACATCGTATAGTAGTTGGGGTTATGCTGAAGAGTACTATGGTCAGAGCAATATTCAATGGGGGGATCGAGAGAACCCTTGTAAAGATGCGTATTATCATTATTCCAGTAATGTAACTGATACTCGTAATTATTTAGCGAGCAACATTGGTATTATCGCAAAACGAGACAAACATAATAAGTTAACGGTGATTACCAGTGATATTAGAACATCAGAGCCATTGTCAGGTGTGACTATTTCATTTTTTAATTATCAAGGTCAACAAATTAAAAGTATCAAAACGGATAAACAAGGTATGGCCAGCAGCAAGTTAAACATCACGCCGTTTTATCTGGTGGCAAAAAAACAATCACAAGTTGGGTATTTAAAACTCTCTAAAGGTAGCGCCTTGGCGACGAGCCATTTTAACGTTGGCGGTCAACATGTCGAACATGGGGTGAAAGGTACTATTTATGGCGAGCGCGGTGTTTGGCGACCGGGTGATGCTATTTATCTTACGTTTGTGCTGCAAGATAAAGACAATCGAATTCCGGCGAACCACCCCGTGACCATGCGTTTATATAGTCCAAAAGGTCAATTGGTTCAAACAGTCAGTAATAATACCCCGGTTGATGATTTTTATAATTTTACATTAAAAACCAATGACAAAGCAGAAACTGGCAATTGGACGGCAAAAGCACAACTTGGCGGTAGCGTGTTTAGCAAACGTTTAAAAATTGAAACGGTTGTACCCAATCGCTTAAAAATTGAAATGGATTTTGGGGCAAAGCAATTAAGCAAACGTGATATGCCGTTTAAAGCTAAATTATTTAGTCAATGGTTGCATGGTGCTAAGGCATCCGAATTAAAATACGATGTTGAATTAAAACTGAGCAAACGTAAAACACGCTTTGATGTATTTACTGATTTTGTGTTTGATGACCCAGCGGGTTATTTTAATTTTTCATCATTACTTATTGCCGAAGGAAAATTAAATAACGAAGGTTATGCCACCATTTCTAAAAGCATTGATGTTAATAGTGAATCACCGGGAATGCTTAACGCAAAATTTACTACCCGTGTTTTTGAACCCGGTGGTGATTTTAGTTCTGACAGCGTTAATATACCGTTTTCACCATATCAGAATTATGTGGGTTTAAAGCTACCCAAGGGTGATGCGACACGCAATATGTTATTGACCGATATTAAACATACGGTTGAAATTGCAAGTTTAAAATACACGGGTGAAAAAACTGCGCTTGATAAGATTCAGGTTACGTTATACAAAATTCAATGGAAGTGGTGGTGGGATAAGTCGGGCGATTCTTTAGCAAGTTATAGCTCGTCGTATCAAACTAATTTTTTACAACAATCGACTATTGCAACCAATAAAGACGGCTTGGGCAGTTGGCAGTTTGAAGTTAAATATCCAGATTGGGGGCGTTATTTAATTCGTGCCTGTGATCTCACTGGAAAGCATTGCACCGGTAAGGTGTTATACATTGATTGGCCAGGTTGGGCAGGCAAAGCAAAAGAGGGCAGTGCTGCAGGTGCAAATTCTTTAAGTATTACTACGGATAAACCATCGTATCAAGTGGGTGATACAGCAACTATTCGCTTACCAAAAGCCAGTCAGGGTCGGGCATTAATCAGCATTGAGAACGGCACAGAAATACTAGAACAACGTTGGTTGCAAGTGAATACAAAAACACAGGATTTTAAATTGCCAGTCACCGCTAAAATGGCACCAAATGTGTATATCCACGTGAGTCTCATTCAACCACATTTGAACAAGAGAAATGATCATCCAATACGTTTATACGGTGTGATTCCATTATTAGTTGAGGATCCTAAAACACGGCTTGCACCAAAATTAACGGTTTCAGATGAATGGGCACCAAAATCGAAAGTTAATATTAAAGTAGCTGAAAGCAAGGGCAAAGCGATGACCTACACCGTTGCGATTGTTGACGAAGGTTTGTTGGGACTCACTCGTTTTAAAACACCGGATTTGCATAAACAATTTTACAAAAAAGAAGCGCACGGCGTGATGACCTGGGATCTGTATGATTATGTTATCGGTGCCTATGGTGGCGAACTCGAGCGATTACTTGCACTAGGTGGTGGTGCGGACAGTGATGAGAATGATAAAGACAAAGATAAAAAAAGGTTTCCACCGGTGGTGCAATTTCTTGGACCGTTTAAACTAGCGCCAGGCGCAACGGCTAGTCACGATATTACGTTGCCACAATATTTAGGTGCGGTACGCGTTATGGTTGTGGCGGGGGATAATGGTGCGTATGGCAAAACCAGCAAATCGGTTTTTGTTCGAGAGTCATTAAGCCTGCTTGCGACTG
>CAYQUC010000081.1:0-8727 GCA_964420605.1 uncultured Thioalkalispiraceae bacterium
AATCAAACCTGTTATAACATCTACTGAGGGTCGCTGTGTAGCCAAAATTAAATGAATGCCAGAGGCTCGGGCTTTTTGTGCCAGACGAGCAATTAGCTCATCAATTTTCTTACCTACAACCATCATCATATCGGCTAATTCGTCAATGATAATAACAATAAATGGAAATGTAGTTAAAGCCTCAGCAGGTTCAGGATGATTTGCCGGATGCGTCGGATCCATAATCGGCTCACCTGCTTTTTCAGCATCCAATATTTTTCGATTATAACCACTTAAGTTTCTAACTTTTAGCGCCGCCATTAATTTGTAACGACGGTCCATTTCCTTTACACACCAACGCAAGGCATTAGTGGCTTCTTTCATGTCGGTTACCACAGGTGATAATAAATGTGGAATGCCATCATAAATAGACAATTCCAACATTTTAGGATCGATTAAAATTAATCGCACCTCATCCGGAGTCGCATTGTATAAAATACTTAGTAACATTGCGTTTAATGCCACTGACTTACCAGCACCAGTGGTACCAGCAACCAATAAATGAGGCATTTTAGCGAGATCCGCAACCACAGGTACGCCACTGATGTCTTTACCCAGTGCGAGTGTTAATGCACTATTGGCAGTCTCAAAGGCTTTTGATTCCAAGGTTTCACCCAAGCGTACCATTTCCCGTATTTCATTTGGTATTTCGAGTCCAATGGTGGATTTACCGGGGATAACTTCAACTACCCGCACACTAATCACCGATAAAGAACGCGCAATATCTTTTGACAAGTTAGTAAACTGACTGACCTTTACACCTGCAGCGGGTAGTAATTCGAACCGAGTAATCACCGGGCCAGGATGCACTTCAACAACCTTTGCAACAATATTAAATTCTTGTAATTTAATTTCTACTTGACGCGAAATTGCTTCTAAGGCTTCTTTTGATAAACGATGAGGATTAGGTTCAGCATCATCTAATAATGATAATGGTGGTAGTTCTCCATCGGTAGATCCTGTTTTAAACATTGGTAATTGTTTTTCAATTTCAACTCGTTTGCCTTTTAAAATCTGTTTTAAAACAGGCTCTATTTTTGGTGCTTGCCTTGAATAAGATATTTCTATTTGTTTTTTTGTTTTTTCTTCATAGTTTTTAGTGTGTAATTTTTGTGCACGAGAATCTTGCCATCGGTAATAAAGACCACTAATGAAACGTCGATTAAGTTCTACTAATTTTAAGACCAGCGCACCGGTATTATCCATTAATTTGAACCACGATAAGGTAGTGAACATCGTAATTCCGGTTAAAAATAATGCCAATAAGAGTAATGTGGAACCTAGAAAGAAGAAATTATTTTGCATAAATTTCCCGACAATATCACCAAGAATTCCACCGGCACCTTCGGGTAACGGGACAATGGGAACTAAGAAGTGCAAATAGCTCAAGCCACAACCCGCTAAGATCAAAACAATTAAACCAATTCCGCGTAATACAATATTACGAATATCAAAAGTATGATCGGAGCGACTGTCTTTGAAAATGAGCCAGCCGACATAGGCCATCATTAATGGGAAAATATAAGCCAGATAACCAAATACGGTTAAAAATATATCAGCCAACCAAGCACCCGATGGGCCACCTAAATTGAGTACCTTGGAACCTGTTTGAGACCAACTCGGATCAGATGGATGATAACTGAACAATGCGATAATAAAATAGATCGCGGTAAAGCCAAGTACAAACAAAGCCCCTTCTTGCCATGCACGTTGCATATGCAAAGACAGTGAGCTCTTTTCAGACCTCTCGATGGTATTAGCTGAACTAGCTGATTTTTTATTTGATGCTTGTGCCACGACTTAATCTTATTTGTTAAATTAATTATGTAACTTACTAAATTATAGTGAAAAATTCAATACAATAGCACTCAAATTCAATACTATATTTGTTTTAATGTTGGGTAAATAATGTCCCCTTGAGCAACGTTTATAGCCGCTTTTAAGTAGACATCATTTTGCCAATTTTTATCAGTTAATTTTTGAATATACGGTAAAATAGCCGCTGATAATGCTTGAGATGCTGTTCGAGGAACTGCACCGGGCATATTGGTCACCCCAAAATGAATCACGCCTTCCCAAATATAAGTAGGCTCATCATAGCTAGTAGGCTGTATAGTTTCTATACAGCCGCCTTGATCCACTGATATATCCACCACCACAGAACCCGGGTTCATTGATTTCACTAACTCGGCATTAACCAAATGTGGGGCTTTTGCACCGGGTATCAACACAGCTCCGACCACCAAATCAGCTCGTTGTACGTAATCTTTTATATTATCGGTAAACGGATACAAACTGGTTACATTATCACCGATAGCACGCATGTCTTCCAGTCTATCTCGATTTTTATCAAAAACAACAACTTCAGCACCAAGCCCAGCGGCTATACGAGTGGCACTACCACCTGCTACACCTGCCCCCAATATCACCACTTTTCCGCGCTCTGCTGCTGGTAATCCACCCAATAAGATACCACGTCCCTGATGATGATGATGTAATAAATTAGACCCTATTTGAACTGATAAGCGCCCCGCAATATCACTCATGGGGGTTAATAATGGCAGTTTACCGTGTGAATCAGCCACAGTTTCAAACGCGATGGCAGTTAATCCAACCGAACATAAAGCAGATAATAACTCCGGAGCCGCAGCCAGATGCAAATAGGAAAATAACACATGATCGGATCGAAGTTGTTCAACTTCCTCTGGTAATGGTTCCTTAACTTTGACCAGTAATTCAGCGCGATCATATAGTTCAGCTGCAGTTGAACAGATTTTGACCCCACTATCCACATACTGTGCATCTAAATAACCACTCAATTTTCCAGCATTTGTTTCAATAAAAACCTCATGACCGTCTTTAACTAACTCTGCAGCCGCATTCGGAATTAATGCAACCCGACCCTCTTTAATTTTTATTTCACGTGGAATACCAATTCTCATTTTCACTCCTTTACCCCGTTGTTGAGTTTACGTACTATAACGCACTGGATTTAATGGAACTAAAATGACAATTTCTATTCCATATGTATTTAAGAATAGGTATAAACTGTAAAGAATTGGTTCAGATTCACAAAATTAGTCCATTTTTTAAAATTTAACATCGTAATATGAAAATTTAGTTAATTTAGTTGGAGTTTCAGTATGAGTGATATTAAGCATTGTCGTGTTTTAATTTTGGGTTCAGGTCCTGCAGGTTATGCCGCTGCAGTGTATGCAGCACGAGCAAACTTAAACCCGGTGTTAATTACCGGTTTAGAGCAAGGTGGGCAACTAATGACAACCACTGAAGTTGATAACTGGCCTGGGGACGATGCGGGAGTACAAGGCCCAGAATTAATGGCCCGTATGCAAAAACATGCCGAGCGGTTTGATACTGAAATTATTTTTGACACCATCAATAAAGTTGACTTAAATCAGCGTCCTTTTATTTTAACTGGCGATACGGGTCAATTTTCATGTGATGCCCTAATTATTGCAACCGGTGCATCGGCAATGTACTTGGGCTTACCTTCAGAGGAAGCATTCAAAGGCAAAGGTGTTTCAGGTTGTGCGACATGTGATGGTTTCTTTTATAAAAACAAGCCTGTGGCGGTTATTGGTGGTGGTAATACCGCAGTTGAAGAAGCATTATATTTAGCCAATATCGCATCACACGTCACCATTATTCATCGTAGAGATAAATTTAAATCTGAAAAAATCTTGAGCGATAAATTAGTAGAACGTGCAAAAAATGGTAATGTCACCATAGAGTGGAACCATACTTTAGATGAAGTATTAGGTGATGACATGGGTGTGACGGGTCTAAGAATGAAAGCTACTCAATCGAACGATACCAAGGATATAAAAGTGGATGGCGTATTTATTGCTATCGGTCATAAACCAAATACCAGTTTATTTGAAGACCAATTAAAAATGACTAATGGCTACATTGAAGTATCCTCAGGCACTAACGGCAATGCTACAGCTACTAGCATTGCGGGTGTATTTGCTTCGGGTGATGTGGCTGACCATATTTATCGTCAAGCCATCACCTCCGCTGGAACAGGGTGCATGGCAGCATTAGATTGTGAACGTTATTTAGATGAATTAGATAACAAATAATAAAATATATTTTTAACTCATTTTAGAATTATTTTGATTTAAACTTATTTAACCAATCCTATGCCCTTAGAAATTCTAATTTGTGAAGCGATGTCGGAAATTCCGGCATCGCAATGGAACGCCCTAGACGGATCCGAACTACCATTTTTAAAACATGAATATCTTATCGCACTAGAAAACAATCATGCTGTTGGTCAAGATTTTGGCTGGATACCGCAGTATCTAACCCTTTGGCAAGAAAATGAGCAAGAAGCTGGACCGGAAAACCAACAAGCAGCCGACTCGGTAAAAAAACTAGTCGCTGCAGTTCCAATGTATTTAAAATATAATTCCTATGGCGAATTTGTTTTTGATTGGGCATGGGCTGATGCTTATGCTCGCTCAGGGCTAGAATATTATCCAAAGCTGGTCATCGCAACCCCGTATAATCCGGTTACCGGACACCGGTTATTAATACACTCGGATTATAATAAAGATGGAATTCAACAATTATTAATAAAAGCCGTAACCGAACACTCTCAAACTTTAAACGTATCCAGTGTCCACTGGTTATTTCCAACTGAACAAGAAATGCGTGCTTTACGATCGCAAGGTTTAATGCACCGTATAGGTTGTCAATTCCACTGGACTAATAATAATTACCCCGATTTTAAAACCTACCTTGATGCCATGACATCAAAGAATCGTAAAAAAATTAATCGCGAACGTCGTCGTGCAGTAGAGCAGGATATTAATTTTGAATTATTAGAAGGCGATCAAATTAATAATGAACAATGGGCTATCTATCATCATTTTTATGCCAGCACATTCGATAAAAAAGGTGGCACGCCAACATTATCACTAGACTTTTTTAAAGAAATTGGCCGTACCATGCCAAAAAATATATTAATGGTCTTAGCAACACATCAAGGTGAATATGTTGCAGCCGCTTTTAACTTAAAAGATCAAAATTATCTGTATGGACGGCATTGGGGTTGTATTGATGAGTTTCATAGTTTACATTTTGAGACTTGTTACTATCAGGGACTGGAGTATTGTATTAATAATAAATTAATGGGCTTTGAACCCGGCGCTCAAGGCGAACATAAAATAAGTCGGGGCTTCTTGCCAACCGTCACCTGGTCTGCTCACTCAATAGCACATCCAGAATTTCGAAATGTTATTCAAGATTTTTTAAATAGAGAAGAGACTGGCATGGAGCACTATATCGACTCATTAAAATCACACTCGCCGTTTAAAAATTTATGATAAAAGTTCCGTATTGGCTAGAAATATCCGAGCCCGAACTGTTTCCTGATACTTCCTGTGCGCTTGAAGAGCCTGACGGTTTGTTAGCACTTGGCGGTGACTTATCATTAAAACGATTAACCAGCGCGTACCAAAAAGGTATTTTCCCATGGTATTCAGATGGGCAACCCATCATGTGGTGGTCACCGAATCCCCGTTCGATATTAACACCCCAAAATATTCACATATCGCGAAGTCTTAAAAAAACCTTGAAGCAATCGTGGTTCACGGTAAGCTTTGATCAAGATTTTCCTGCAGTGATATCCAATTGTGCAACGGCTCGTGCTGAAGGAACTTGGATTACCACAGAAATGCAACAAGCTTATATTGAGTTACACAAAGCTGGGTTTGCTCATTCAGTGGAAGTTTGGGTTGATAATAACTTGGTTGGTGGCTTATATGGAATTGCGTTGGGCAAAGTATTTTTTGGTGAGTCGATGTTTAGTTCAATGAACGATGTCTCGAAAATAGCATTGGTACGATTGTGCCAAAAATTATACAACGATGGCTTTGAAATAATTGATTGTCAGGTACAATCTGATCATTTAACCAGTTTAGGTGCAGAACTAGTGACTCGAACAAAGTTTAATAATTTACTACAATTAAACTGTCAAACCTCGAGTGATTCTAATTGGCGTAAATAGACTCTAAATATGACCGATCAATCTAAAAATCAGCACGATCTTAACGGCCTGCAGTTTTATATCTCCCCGTCTCACGACTGTAGTTATTTAACCGGTGAGAGTGCAATTACGCTTTTTGCAGATCCGACGGCTTTACTGACTAATACACAGTATCAAAGCTTGTCTAAAATTGGTTTTAGACGTAGCGGCGAACATATATATCGCCCCCACTGTACGAATTGTGGTGCCTGCATCCCGGTACGACTAGCAGTCAATGATTTTAAACCCAACCGTAATCAACGTCGAAATTTGAAGGCTAATGAAGACCTTACTGTGACAACTTGTAATGCTGACTACAACGACGAGCAATATCAGCTTTATACGCGTTATATCAAGTCTCGTCACCCTGGTGGCGGTATGGATGACAATGATGTTAAAAGTTATAAAAGCTTCGTGACTTCAAGTTGGAGCGATACCCAATTATACGAGTTTAGACTGGACTCAAAATTAGTGGCTGTGGCCGTTACCGATCACCTTAATGATTCCCTTTCTGCAGTTTATACCTATTATGACCCTGAACTGAGTAAACGATCGTTGGGGGTATATTCGGTGTTGTGGCAAATTGAATACGCCGTTAAAAATAATTTTTCGTGGTTATATTTGGGATATTGGATAAAAGATTGTAAAAAAATGGCCTACAAAGATAATTACCGGCCAATAGAATTTTTTGATGGCTCTAACTGGAATATTCTTGATGATAAATAACCAGCACGATTAACTTAAAAACCATTCAGTTCACCCACTATATTCTTTACAACGTCTTTATTTCACAGATTTTCTAAAGTTCTTTTGCCTATTGGGTTAAATTAAGGCATTATTCGCGCTTGAATTTTCAAGTATTCCTATTTACCACTATGCTACAATTCGACAAGATAATTGCTCGATAAATAAGCGAGACAAAGTAACTAGGATGAATTTATTAACAATGCAGGTATTCAATGGCTAAAGAAGAACATATTGAAATGGAAGGTACGGTTATAGATACCCTACCCAACACAATGTTTCGAGTAGAACTAGAAAACGGACATGTTGTCACAGCTCACATTTCTGGCAAAATGCGCAAGCACTATATTCGAATTTTAACGGGTGATAAAGTAACAATCCAATTAACACCTTATGATTTATCAAAAGGCCGTATTGTATTCCGCTCACGCTAATGATTCTTTCAGGATTAATTCGACCAGTCTAAAATAAATTTTAGAATTAATTCCAGTTAGCTCAAATTAACAACTCTCGATTCCTAACTATTCAGACTCATGAGTTTCGAGTTCTTGTTTGGATTCTAGAACAAATTGCAGCTCATTTTTATTCAGAGTGATAGCAATATGACCACCGGATGCTAATTTGCCAAACAATAATTCTTCTGCCATTGGTCGTTTAATTTTATCTTGAATTAATCGCGCCATTGGTCGAGCACCCATTTCGTCATCATAGCCATTCATTGCAAGCCAAGTTCGAGCCTCATCATCCACACTTAACGTGACACCTTTGGCTTCTAACTGACCTTCAAGCTCAAACAAAAATTTATCAATAACCTTGCTAATTGTATCTTGAGCAAGTGCTTTGAACTGAATAATGGTGTCTAAACGATTTCGAAATTCAGGTGTAAAGGTTCGGTTAATGACCTCAATTGAATCACTGCTATGATCTTGTTTAGTGAAGCCAATAGAGGGTCGATTAACACGATCTGCACCCGCATTGGTGGTCATGACTATAATCACATTTCTAAAATCGGCTTTGCGACCATTGTTATCCGTTAAGGTACCGTGATCCATCACTTGGAGTAATAAGTTAAAGACTTCAGGATGTGCTTTTTCAATTTCATCTAATAGTAATACCGCATGAGGATGCTTGTTAATAGCCTCAGTGAGTAAACCACCTTGATCATAACCAACATAACCCGGAGGCGCACCAATCAAGCGTGACACGGTATGACGCTCCATGTACTCCGACATATCAAAGCGAATTAATTCTATACCTAAAATTCGTGCTAATTGCCGTGTAACTTCGGTTTTACCAACACCGGTAGGTCCTGCGCATAAAAAACTACCAATGGGTTTCTTTGAGTCACCGAGTCCAGAGCGTGACAATTTAATGGCAGTACTCATTGCATCAACAGCTTCATCCTGACCATAGATAACCAATTTTAAATTTCGATCCAAATTTTTGAGAATATCTTTATCGTCTTTAGAAACAGTTTTTTCGGGAATTCGAGCCATTTTTGAAATAATTTTTTCTACTTCTTTAACACCGATAGTCTTTTTACGTTTTGACTTAACCGCCATACGTTGTTTGGCACCGGCTTCATCAATAACATCAACAGCTTTGTCCGGTAAGTGACGATCATTAATATAACGATCAGACAATTCTACCGCAGTGCGAATGGCTTGATGGGTATATTTAACATCATGATGTTCTTCAAATCGAGATTTTAAACCTTCGAGTATTTGTATGGTTTCATCGACGGTGGGTTCATCTATGTCAACTTTTTGAAAGCGTCGAGCAAGAGCACGATCTTTTTCAAAGATACCTCGATACTCTTGATACGTCGTTGAACCAATGCATTTGAGTTCACCCGTAGCTAATACTGGCTTAATTAAATTAGAGGCATCCAT
>CAYQUC010000081.1:8737-15339 GCA_964420605.1 uncultured Thioalkalispiraceae bacterium
ATTGCACCGCCTGAGGCAGCACCCGCACCAATAATGGTATGGATTTCATCAATGAATAAAATTGAATGTTCTTCTTTTTTTAATTGCGATAAAATTGCTTTTAATCTTTTTTCAAAATCACCACGATATTTTGTACCCGCCAACAATGCTCCCATATCCAATGAATAAACAACCGATTCAGAAATAACATCAGGTACTTGTTCATCAACAATCATCTTAGCCAGACCTTCGGCTAATGCTGTTTTACCAACACCGGCTTCACCCACTAACAATGGATTATTTTTTCGTCGACGACATAATATTTGTATGGTTCGTTCTATTTCATTTTTACGACCAATCAGTGGATCAATTTTACCTAACGCGGCAAGCTGATTTAAGTTTGTCGCATATAACTCAAGCGGACTTTGGCTAGGTGTTTCTGTTTCGTCTGTTCCAGTGCTCGATGGACTGATCGAATCATCTTCATTTAATTTAGAAATACCGTGCGAAATATAATTCACCACATCCAAACGATTAACATCTTGTTTCTTTAAAAAATAAACTGCTTGAGACTCTTGTTCACTAAAAATAGCGACTAAAACATTAGCACCGGTAACTTCTTGCTTGCCAGATGATTGCACATGAAATACTGCACGTTGTAATACCCGTTGAAAACCTAACGTTGGTTGGGTTTCACGATCATCTTCTGGTGGCAGTAATGGCGTAGTTTCATTTAAAAATGTATCGAGTTCAGTTTTAAGCAAACCTAGATTTGCACCACATGCTTTTAATACATCCTCAGCAGATTGATTGTTTAACAATGCTAACAATAAATGTTCAACAGTCATAAATTCATGATCTTTATCACGAGCATCTTTAAATGCATTGTTCAGAGCTAGTTCGAGATCTTTATTTAACATCAGTCTTTACCCATTTGATTCTAGGGTACACATTAAGGGGTGATCATGTGTACGAGAATAGTCATTTACTTGCGCCACTTTTGTTTCAGCGATATCGCGTCCAAAAACGCCACAAATACCTTTACCATTATTGTGTACATTCAACATTACTTTAATAGCTCTTTCACGATTCATGCCAAAAAAGCCTTCCAATATCGAGATAACAAAATCCATAGGTGTATAATCGTCATTCATCAGCACAACTTGATACATTGGTGGCTTTTTTAATTTTGGTTTTGCTTCTTCAAGCAATAAACCGCCATCGTGGTGTTCTGGACCACTATCACCGTCTTGTTGTTTAGTATTACTTATCATTTTCGTCATAATTTAATTTTAGCTGATTACACTATTTCATGCCTAGTAAGAAATATCATAATTTTAATCATTTTAAAGGCAGATTTAGAATATTTGTCTATAGTTATCTAATAAATTGTCTAATGTAGTTTACTACAACCAATAGACATACATAAGTACTTGAATAATAAATATTAATTTTAATAATTTATCTTTTAACCCGGCATTTAAGTAGGCGTATTTGGATGGAGGCTAGCAAGTATGAGCATTGGCACTGTAAAGTGGTTTAGTAATGCAAAAGGTTACGGTTTTATTTCCCCTGAAACGGGTGGAGACGACGTTTTTGCGCACTTTTCTGCAATTACGATGGAAGGTTACAAAACACTAAAAAAAGGTCAGACAGTTGACTTTGAGTCGACCCCCGGCCCCAAAGGAATGCATGCGGTTGATATAAAACCCCATGAATATGAGGCAATACCAACGACTCAATAAGTAAGTCAGGATCTCGAATTATTTTTTAATTCGAGATCCTGACAGAAACGCGCTATTGCTTAATTCTGTAGTAATTCGAGCAATTTGTTACATATTTTGACAAATAGCGTCACCAAATTTTGAGCAGCTCAACTTTGTTGCCGTGCCATCTTTCATTAATCGATGTAAATCGTATGTCACTGTTTTTGCTTGAATTGCGCCTGACATCCCTTTGATGATTAAATCAGCCGCTTCTGTCCAGCCCATGTGGCGCAACATCATTTCAGCAGATAATATCAACGACCCAGGGTTCACCATATCTTTGCCAGCATATTTAGGTGCGGTACCATGAGTTGCTTCAAACATAGCAATCTTATCCGATAAATTTGCGCCAGGAGCAATTCCAATTCCACCAACTTGGGCTGCTAAAGCATCTGAAATATAGTCGCCATTCAGATTTAATGTTGCGATCACATCGTATTCTTCTGGTCGTAATAATATTTGTTGTAAAAAGGCATCAGCAATAACGTCTTTGATAATTATCTCATCACCCGTATTTGGATTTTTAAACGCACTCCAAGGACCACCATTAATATCTTGTGCACCAAACTCCTCTTTTGCCAGCTCATAACCCCAGCTTTTGAAACCACCTTCGGTGAATTTCATGATATTACCTTTATGGACTAATGTGACTGATGGTCGGTTATTATCAATAGCGTATTGAATGGCTTTACGTACTAAGCGTTTAGTACCTTCACTCGATGCTGGTTTTATTCCAATTCCAGAGGTTTCAGGAAAACGGATTTTAGTAACCCCCATTTCATCTTGTAAAAATTTAATAACTTTTTTAACTTCAGCACTGCCTGCAGCCCATTCAATTCCAGCATAAATATCTTCTGAATTCTCACGAAATATAACCATATCGGTTTTTTCAGGTTCTTTAACCGGGCTTGGAGTACCTTGATAATATCGAACTGGACGTAAACAAACGAATAAATCTAAATCTTGTCGTAACGTCACATTTAAAGAACGCATACCACCGCCAACGGGTGTTGTTAACGGCCCTTTAATTGATACAACATAGTCTTTAACTGCCTTAAATGTTTCATCAGACAACCAGACATCATCACCATAGATCTTGGTTGATTTCTCTCCCGCAAAAATTTCCATCCAGGCAATTTTACGTTCATCGCCGTAAGCTTTAGAAACAGCGGTGTCCGTGACTAATTTCATTACAGGTGTAATATCAACCCCTATTCCATCTCCTTCGATAAATGGGATGATCGGATTATTGGGCACTTGCAGTGAATTATCTGAGTTGACAGTTATTTTAGTGCCAATTGCTGGTATTTGAATTTTATCGTATGACATGATTTCTCTCTTTGAAAACGCGATTAAGCAGATGATAATATCAAAAACAACAGTAACTTAGGAAGTAATATATTGATTATTACGCTAAAAGCGTCGAACAATTGTGCTTCATGCTAAAATAGTACCTTGATACATTATATATTTAACAAATTAAATTGACGTTATTGAAACAAATGCCAAAATTGATACTTTTTAATAAACCCTATAACGTGCTTAGCCAATTTAGCCCGGATGGTAATCAAACCACACTGGCGAAATACATTACTATTAAAAATGTGTATCCAGCCGGTCGACTTGATAAAACCAGTGAAGGTTTATTACTGTTAACCGATAATGGCGCTTTACAGCATAAAATTTCGCATCCTGATCACAAAATGAAAAAAACCTATTGGGTTCAGGTAGAAGGTGTCCCCACACTAAAAGCTTTAAATGACCTTGCCAATGGTGTTAAATTAAAAGACGGTATGACCAAAAAGGCACATGCAGCAATAATCGATGAACCCCAAATTTGGGCGCGTGAGCCAGCTATTCGTCAGCGAGAGAATATTCCAACTACCTGGATTAGTCTTACTATTAGTGAAGGACGTAACCGGCAAGTTCGGCGAATGACCGCAGCAGTTGGGTTTCCTACACTACGCTTAATTCGATACTCTATAGGACCTTGGAATATTGATAACTTACCACTAGGTCAGTGGCAAACAATACATTTAAAAAATTAATGAGAGTGTAAATTATGATGAGTTGGGCACCACACGTTACTGTTGCGGCAATTATTGAGTATGACAATAAATTTTTATTTGTTGAAGAGAATACCAATTCCGGCATTAAATATAATCAACCTGCAGGACATCTAGAACCCAACGAAACAATTATAGCTGCAGTCATTCGGGAAACACAGGAAGAAACTGCTCGAACAATTAAACCGCAATACTTAACAGGAATTTACCGATGGTACAGTAAAAATAATGATTGTACCTATTTACGATTTTGTTTTTACGCCACTATACTAGCTCATGATACACAGCAAGAGCTCGATACTGACATTATACAGGCACTTTGGATGAGCCAAGAAGAGATAATTAAAAACCAACATAAATGCCGTAGTCCAATGGTATTACAATGTTTATCGGATTATAAGGCCGGACAATCTTACCCACTTTCAATTTTAATAGATGAAATAACACAATAAATACTATGCCTGATACAAAACTTAAAAAATTAAATATCATCGTCGGCATTTCTGGTGGCGTTGACTCTTCCGTTGCAGCATACCAGTTACAACAAGACCAGCATCACATCGAAGCTGTCTTTATGAAAAACTGGGAAGAAGATGACACCAATAATAATTGTACTGCTGCAGAAGATTTTAGTGATGCTAAACAAGTTTGCAAAACATTGAACATTGATATTCATGGTGTTAATTTTTCAACTGAATATTGGGATAAAGTATTCAGCCATTTTTTAGCAGAATACAAAGCTGGGCGAACGCCAAACCCAGATATTTTATGCAATAAGGAAATTAAGTTTTCAGCTTTTCTTGATTATGCAATTACAAAAGGCGCCGATAAAATAGCAACTGGACATTATGCTAGCATTAAATTCCACGATGGTTATTATCGCTTGTATAAATCTTTTGACAAAAACAAAGATCAAACCTATTTCTTGCATGAGCTCAATCAACATCAACTGGCTCACAGTCTTTTCCCGCTAGGAAAATTAGAAAAAAATGAAGTTAGAAATATTGCGCAACGGCAACAATTAATTACCTTTAATAAAAAAGACAGTACCGGCATTTGTTTTATCGGAGAGCGTAATTTTAAGGAGTTTTTATCAAGCTACCTTCCCGCCCAACCGGGTGATATCGTTACCGAACACGGACAAAAAATAGCCCAACATTCTGGTTTAATGTATTACACACTAGGTCAACGCCAAGGACTTGGAATTGGCGGATTACGCAATTTTTCAGATGAACCCTGGTACGTTGCTCAAAAAGACATGGATAACAATAAACTCATTGTAGTACAAGGCCACGAACACCCATTGCTTAAAAGTGATTGGTTGGAAACTCAAGGTATTCACTGGATTACCGAACAACCAAAATCATTTCCGCACCAGTGCAGCGCTAAAACCCGATACCGTCAAGCCGATGCACCATGTGAAATACAAAAAATATCCGTCGATCATTACCGTGTTAAATTCCAGCAACCCCAGTGGGCCGTGACACCGGGTCAATCGGTTGTTTTTTATCAAGGCGATGAGTGCCTAGGTGGTGCTATAATCACTGAAATACCAAATAGTATAAAATAGCATTTTACTGCTGGATATTAACCTAAAATTCCCAAATAATGTTTAGGAGTCATTTTGACATTTTCTATATTTGATCGAACAATAGCACTTGCTGGAATATATCAAAGTATTACACTGGTTCAACAAGTTGCCAATTCTGGCATGATGGATGTCCATAATTTTGAGGTAATTATTTCCAGTTTATTACAAAATGATCCAGACAAAACTCAAGATGTTTATGGTAATTTAACTAATATTCGCTCAGGACTAGAGTCAGTTCAAACCCAGTTAAACAATGGCAACAGTAACTCCAGTCAATCGTCAAATACAGAGATTAATCGCTACGTTGTGACATTACTACACCTTGAACGCAAATTAAGCCAAAATAAAAAAATGTTGGATTTACTAGCAACTCGGCTAGACGCTGTCAGGCTACAATTAGAGCATTTCCCGGTCACCCACGAAAATGTGCTAGCTAATTTGGCTGATATTTATGCTGAGACCATTAGTACTCTGGCACCAAAAATCATGGTAAAAGGCGAAGAAAAGTTCTTGTCCCAGACCAATAATGCCAATAAAATTAGAGCCTTATTATTATCAGCGATACGCTCCGCGGTGTTATGGCAACAAGTTGGTGGAACTCGGTGGCAATTATTGTTAAAACGAAAATACTATGTATTGGAAGCCAAAAATATTTTACATAACGATATTCCAAAAACAGTAAACTAATATCTTGGATGTACTCGAGCAAATACCAAGGTCCAAGAAATTTAATTATTTGATTAGACGTTAGATAAACTAAACATCGCATGATTTCCCCCTCGATTACACGTTGAGGGTACAAACTAAAATTAAGGATTCTAAATGAGCAATAAAAATAACAGTTTTAACTCTCGTTCAACTTTAGCGGTGAACGGAAAAGATTATGAAATTTATCGCTTAGACAGCCTCAAAAATAGTGAACGGCTACCGTTTTCATTAAAAATACTACTCGAAAATTTATTGCGCTTTGAAGACAATAAAACCGTCTCAGCCAACGATATTGAAGCACTGAATAATTGGAATGCACAAGCTGAACCCAGTATCGAAATAGCATATCGCCCTGCTCGAGTATTAATGCAAGACTTCACTGGCGTGCCAGCCGTTGTTGATTTAGCCGCAATGCGTGATGCGATGCGTGACCTCGGCGGTGATCCTGAAAAAATTAACCCACTGCAACCAGCGGAGCTAGTTATAGATCAT
>CAYQUC010000082.1:0-14804 GCA_964420605.1 uncultured Thioalkalispiraceae bacterium
CGCATTTGGATAAATAAAATCGTCATTAACTATAATAGTATCAGGTAGATCAAATCTGTCTTGGTAGGCTAAGTGCGCTTCACCAACACTGTACCAGTTTTTACTGCTATCCAATTGTATCAATTCAGGTTTTGAGACATGTTCTGTCCCTATAAGTTTCATAATACCATTTTCTTGATGGAAGCAGCCCCAATAAACCTCCGACATTCTAGCATCTTGAAGTACTGCAATATTATCGTGTTGAGTCTCACGGTAGGCTCCCTGCGCTAGTATACGCAGGCTTGAAAGCCCAATAACCGGAATATCATGACTATAAGCAATGCCTTGACAAACACCAGCAGCGATTCGTAACCCTGTAAAAGAACCGGGACCTTGGCCATACACTATTAGATTAATATCAGAAAGAACCTTATCTGCTTTGTTTAATAATGAATCAATCATGCCCAATATTAAATTTGCATGACCCCGTGCTTGAATTATGTGTTCACTAAATACAGTGCCATCACAGAATAATGTCACGCTGCAAGCTGGGGTACTCGTTTCAAAAGCAAGAATATTCATTCGTTAATTGCATCAACTGAACGTGAATCTAACTCAGAGCTAGTGTCAGCTAACTTAACCTGAAAAAAAGCGCTTACATCATTAATATCTCGAGTCACAGGCATTTCAGGTAAGCTCGAAATAAATTTTTTGCCGTAGGGTTTGGTCGTTATTCTCGGATCACATAACACTAATAAGCCACGATCACTCATGTCTCTAATTAAGCGACCCACACCTTGTTTTAAGGTAATAACAGCATTTGGTAGTTGAAAATTCATAAATGGATTTTCACCATTATCACGCATGGTATCAATTCGAGCTTTTAGAACCGGATCACCGATTGAAGCAAATGGTAGTTTGTCTATGATGACGCAGGACAACGCTTCACCACGAACATCTACGCCTTCCCAAAAACTACTGGTTCCCAATAATACAGCATTGCCTTTCTTTCGAAAGTCATCCAACAAGGTATCACGCGGTGCATCACCTTGAACTAATAATGGATAATCAATGGCATTTTCCATCGCTTGTTTAGCTTCTGCTAAGGCACGATAACTGGTAAATAGAAAAAACGTTCTCCCCCGCGCTAAATTAATGATATTTTTTGCCACAGTAATAATTTGCGGGTTATATTGATACGAGTTCGGCTCAGGTAAATTTGGTGGTAAATAAATCAATGCTTGTTGTTGAAAGTTAAAGGGGCTATCCAATAATAATTCAGTTGCAGATTCAATACCCATTCGCTCTGAAAAGTATTGAAAAGTATTTCCTACAGCCAAGGTAGCCGAGGTAAATATCCATGCCCCCGGATATTGAACTAACTGCTCTTTAAAGTGAGGGGCAATACTGATTGGTGTCATGTGTAAAGAATAATGTCGTTTTCGTATATCACACCAGCGAATATACTGTTGCTCATTGGTTTTTAAAATCATTTCTAATCGAGTAATAAATGATTCACAGCGTTTTGAACATGACTCCATTACCTTGCTTCGTTCTTCAAGCGGTTCTAATAAAGAATGCAATTCTTGAAGCTGACTTAATAATTTTTCTAATACGCTAAGCGATTTAGATTGATTATTATTTTGTCCCATGGCATCACTCCAGGCCATGCGACTTAACTGACTACTAAACGTTAATCTTAAGTCAGCAATAGTTGTTTTTAATTCTTTCGTACAATCACTAACATCGTAGTCTTCATTTATCTCGTTTAAATATTCTAACTGCACATTTTGAGCAAGACTATATAGCTGATTACTACTCACCGATATTCCAAAAAAATTTGATGCGATATCCGGTAGTTGATGCGCTTCATCGATAATATAGGCATCACAATCGGGCAATAGTTCACCAAAGCCTTCTTCCTTTAATGCCATATCTGAAAATAATAAATAATGATTTATGATAACAATATCGGCTGATTGAGCCTGACGACGTGCTTGCATTAAATAACACTCAGAAAAAAACTGACACTCTTGTCCAACACAATTATCTGATGTTGAGGTCACTTTTTGCCAAATTAAATCTTTCTCGTCTATGGCTTTGCATTCAGAAATATCACCACCGTGCTTGCCTGAACTCCAGCGGCGGATAGTAGTAATTTTTTTGACTTCATCCGCACTAGAATAACGGCCTTCGCGTTCAGCGATATCAAGATAATAATGACATAAATAATTTGCTCGCCCTTTTAATAAGGCAATATTGACCGGGATCGCCAATGCGTCTTTAACGATCGGTACATCTTTGTAAAATAATTGATCTTGAAGATTTTTGGTGCCAGTCGAAATGATTATTTTCTTACCAGACATCATCGCAGGTATTAAATAGGCAAAAGTTTTACCTGTACCAGTACCCGCTTCTGCAATTAATTTATCTTTATTTGACAAAGCCAGTTCAATAGCCTCAGCTAAGGTTTGTTGCTGCTCACGAGGAGCATAACCTGAAACAGATAATGCGAATGGCCCTTGTTTACTAAGAATGGTTTTTACATCTAACATGGATGCAGTATAACAAGATGTAGCGTCCGAAAAAAATGAAATATGATTATCTTTACTGCTATCCTATGAACTTAGAATAATGTAGCTAAAAAATGACAGGCAGCGGCAGATTTTATGTAATATCTCATGAACCGGTTTGGTTATCCCAGATTTCATTAACAGTTGCACCCTGCTCATTGGTCCATACCAGGTGGCTTATTATTTTAAAGCGAGATATCGACATTGCGCCCCGTTTTGAACGGTTACTTTTGGCAGCAGTTTCAAGCTCAGTAATGACTTCAGATCGGCTAATTTCGTATATTTCGAAAGCTTCAAAATCTTCATTCATTAACACTAGGACTAATAAATCCCATTCTTGTTCAACTTTTAGTTGCCCAATACGTGCACCCGATTTTTTCTGATCAAAAATAGCCCTGCCCTTAATGAGGACTTTTTGACCGGCACGCTCACCCTTGCCTAGCGCATCAAAACTACTGGAATTGTCGTTGATTGGTTCAAGGTTAAGGTAGTTACAAGCATCATTTTTAGCTATTTCATTACCAATTCCGAGTGATTTTCCGGTCGCACGGCGATAATCTGCTGCGATTTTACGCGCTTCCGACATTAGCTTATCAACTGAGTAAATAGACATTAAACAAGATTATTTTCAGTAACCATTTTATAACTATAGCCTCCCAATGTCGGTTTTGTTATAAAATTGCAAAAATTCCCAATTTAATTAGGTCATTACTGCTTAATTTATTAACGAATAAGTTGGTCAGCCTGTGCTTGTGCCCGTTGAGATTTACTAACATTACCGAGCCAATTTTCAGCATGAGCAATAATTCGCCAATTATCAGCCATCAATGATGTGTCATTTTTCACCATACTATTGGATTTTGCTGCCATACCGATCGCTTTGCTGTACTGTCCTTGGTGTAGCTTCATTTTCGCAATATAATGCCACAACACAGCATTACGTGGCTCAATCCGTAATGCACGTTCGAGTAATGCTTCTGCTCTCGGTATATTACCGCTACTCGCAGCACCACGCGCATCCTCTAATAGTGCTTTTACCGCATCACCAGTTTGAGAGTCGGGCTTAATTACCTGATGTGCAACTTGGTTGTCATGTGCCAAAGGATCAAGACTGTCAATTTGTTTGGTTTTTACTGCGCATGAGGCAACAACAACGGACAAAGCAAGAGTTAAAATAATGTAAAAATTATTATGCACTAATGAAAAATCCTCTTAAACCAATCAACACTTCGATTTAACACATTGCCGCTATTACAACTTGATGACGCTGTTGGGCCAGTGCCTTTTATAAAAGCAAGTTTAACATTTAATTCACAATCGTCGTTATTTAATAACAGTGTTTCTTGATCAATATCGAGATATTCAATCTCATTATCGTCATTATTCTCGAGTGACGTTGTGTCAAGTGACAACATTAAATCAACCCAAATCGGTAAAGCACCACTCGCCCCAGTTAAACCTGTTGAGGCATTATCATCGGTGCCGACCCACACAACAGCTAAATGATTATTACTAAATCCCGCAAACCAGCTATCACGTAAATCGTTGGTAGTGCCGGTTTTACCCGCTAGCCGTAATGACGATTTTTTTAATTTATAATTAGCCGACGCAGTGCCATTTTCAACAACCTGTTGCATAGCACTGTGAAGTAACTTTAGTGGTGCTGGCTGTATTGTTTGTTGCACTTGAATAGGGAACCGTTTTAAAGGTTCTTGCTTCGAAGTTAATACTTCCCGAATTGCGCGTAATGGACTTTGAAATCCACCTGAAGCAATGGTTTGATACATTTCAGTTGTTTCAAAAGGTGATAAAGATATAGAACCCAACATCAATGACGGATATGGATTTATATCATTTTTAATACCCAATTTGTGTAACGTCGCCACTACCGAGCGTAAACCCACATTCATTCCGAGACGAACCGTCGCTTGGTTATACGAATGTGATAATCCTTCATATAAGGGTATCATTCCGTGTGACTTGCCATTGTAGTTTTTCGGAGTCCAGGTCTTGCCATTTTTAGCTTGCAAGGTAATTGGCGCATCACTTATCGGGCTAATTAAACTGTACTGGCTACTGTTTGTTAAGGCCGCTAAATAAACCGCGGGTTTAACTAGTGAGCCAACGGGTCTTTTTGCATCTAGAGCACGATTAAAACCGGCATAACTTGGATTACGATCACCCACCAGTGCCAAAATCTCCGACGATGTAGAATTAGTGACAACCACGGCAGTTTGCAAACGTACATTTTTTTTGACTCTATTTTGTAATTTATTGATTTGCTTTACAACGACTGTTTCAGCATTAGTTTGTACTATAGGATCCAGTGTTGTAAAAATTTGTAATCCTTCTGACTTCAAATCTTCTTCATCATAACTGGTTCGTAATTGACGTTTAATTAAATTCATAAATGCAGGGTATCGTGTAATACCATTTGCATGTGTATTAACAACTCCAAGACCGGTTTGCTTTGAATACTTAGCTGACGCGAGTGAAATCAACTGATTTTTAGCCATTAAATCCAGTATTCGATCCCGACGTATTTTAGCTCGTTTTGCTTTTTTATACGGGTTGTAATAGTGTGGGCCTCGAATCATAGCAACTAACAACGCAATTTCAGGCACATCCAATTCCTTTACAGACTTATCAAAATAGTATTGGCTAGCTAAGCCAAAACCATGCAATGCTCTTTTACCTTGCTGCCCAATGTATATTTCATTCATATAGGCTTGAATAATATCTTTTTTATCATAATGATATTCAAGCATTAACGACATTAAAGCTTCATTTATTTTTCGCCAAATTGTACGTTTATTACTTAAGAAAAAATTTTTCACTAACTGTTGAGTTAAAGTACTACCACCCTGAACTGTTCGACCTGCTCGGATATTAGCCCATAACGCACGTACAATAGATAATGGATCAATGCCATAATGTTGATAGAATTTTTTATCTTCAACTAAAATTAAAGTACTGTGTAATAAATTAGGAACATCACTTAATTGGATTAGTAATCGGTCTTCATTATGCGATGGATAAATACCTCCAATAAACATTGGATCCAGTCGAAGTAGCGCAATTTTTTCTTGATTACGATTATTGATAACGTTTGCAACACGATCATTTGCAAACTCAATATTAATTAAACGTGAAGCTTCGGTTCCGTCCCAAAATGAAAATTTTCTGGTGAAAATTTGATAACTATTGCCTTTCTTATTAAAGGTCCCTGCTTGAGATGGATTGTAGGTATTTCGATAATGTAATAACTGAAGTTCTTTATCAAAATTGGAGCTCGATAACTTCTTACCGACATAAATTTCTAATGGGCGAGCATAGACATGCGCCGGCAATGACCAACGCTTGCCTTCAAATTGAGAGAGTACCTTAAAATTTAAATAAACACAGTAAGCTACAAATACAGCAATGAAAACTAATAACCACTTCTTCCAACTACTTGGAATAAATCGTTTTATTACTTTAACAATTTTATTCTTTGAATTTGAATTTTTACGTTTTCGCTTCTTAGTATAGTCTTTAGCTTTTTTTCTTTTTCGTCTTCGAGGTGCTCGTTTTATCATTATCAAAAGCTTTTAAAATTTAATTACGAGTGGATTATACGCACTTTAATTACACCCGCGCATGTAATTCATCAAAATTGGAATGAAATAATTACACAACTAAATCAATGGCTTGATTCGATTCTGTGGATTGCAATGACTGAAATGTGTTAATTGCTTTTAAATTAGCTTGTGAAACGCCCTGTTGTACATTCATTGCACTATCATCTTCACGCATTTTTTCTGCTCGTTGTTTTGAGATTTCAGCACGGGCAATCGCAGCCATTCGCGCAGCTTTTGCTGCAACACCTCTATCCTTGGTCGAAGGATCAGCCGGTGCTAATGCAGCTCGTTCAATTAAAAGGGCTTTTGCAAGAGTCGCTTTAGAATCACCGGGCACTCCCGAGGTATCCATTTTAACATCACCTGCAACAGCATACTCCCGTCCATCAGAGCCTTTTTCAGTTTTAAAACCCGTTTTGCCTCGAATAAATCGACCACCAGCTTGACGATGAGCTGCTTCATGAGCACGAACCTGCCTATCACGCGCCTTTAATTTATCTAACGACTCATCTGGTTGAGTATTTAACTCTTTACTGTTTAACCGATTCGGATTGATTTTGTTTTCTGTATTAGAAGACAAAAATACAGAAGATTTCTCACGGTTCTGTGCATCTGTTCGTATCGGGGACGACACCACACGGTTGCTAAACTGACTACTACTAATTCCAGACGGATCCATACTGTTAGTCTAGTGTATTTTGAACCAAGTTGTATATTAAATAACCAATTATAGTGTTAATAACCATAAATTTATTGCATTAAATTACGCTATAATTTACACAGACGCGATACTCTTTATAACACCTGCAATAAAATAACAGTAACTGATATGACAAAACTCCTATTTTTAATTATCCTCAGTAGCCTGATCGCAGCTTGTTCTACAACGCACACAAAACGAATTCACTCCGTCAACTATAGCAGCAATAAGCATACAAAAAGTAATGTTATCAGCAATGCAAAAGCAATGCTTGGTGTTAAATACTATTATGGTGGTAATTCACCAAAAACAGGGTTTGATTGCAGTGGTTTAGTTTATTATGCTCATAAAAAACAAGGTATAACATTACCAAGAACCACGTTGGGACAATTAAAAAAAGTCCGAAGAATATATAAATCTGCGCTACGCCCCGGCGATCTGGTATTCTTTGCAATTGACCGAAAAACGGTTTCTCACGTGGGTATCTATTTAGGTAATAACAAATTTATCCACTCACCGTCAACCGGCAAGAGAGTCAACATAACCTCAATGAACAGTAATTATTGGCGTAGTCGATTTGTCACTGGCGGCAGATTCTAGTACTTAATTGAAATACTTGAACCAATACGAAACCTTACTGTCTGTAAACTAATTACAATCAATATCAAAGTCCTTAAATATGCACGATACACTACCATTATTAATTAATTCTGATTTTCCCAATATCAAAAGAAAACAACTTGAAACCGTACAGGTCAATTTAGGTTATAAATGCAATCAACAATGTCTTCATTGTCATGTCAATGCGAGCCCCGCTAGAAAAGAAATGATGACAATTGATATTATCGATTCTATCTTACAATTTATAAAAAAGAACAAACCAAAATATCTCGACTTAACCGGTGGCGCACCGGAGTTAAATGATCATTTTAAATATTTTATAATTGAAAGCAAAAAACTAGGAGTTCACATAATTGACCGGTGTAACCTTACAATTTTATTCGAACCAGATCAGGAAGATTTAGCACAGTTTTTAGCGGATAATAATGTTGAAATTGTTGCATCATTACCTTGTTATCAAGAGTCCAATGTCGATGGTCAACGTGGTAAAGGTATTTTTCAAAAAAGTATTTCCGGATTACAATTATTAAATTCCTTAGGTTATGGCAAATATGATCGTCAACATCAATTAAATCTGGTTTACAATCCTACCGGACCGTATTTGCCACCACCTCAAGCTACTTTAGAAGCGGATTATAAAAAACAATTAAAACAAAATTATAATATTGATTTTAATCAGTTGTATACAATTACAAATGTACCCATTAAGCGATTTGGTAGCATGTTGGTTTCAAAAGGTCAATTTGACGATTACGTATCAACCTTAAAGTCAGCTTATAGCCCATTAAACTTGAATACTGTCATGTGTCGTAGTTTAATCAGCATAAACTGGCAAGGCTATTTATACGATTGTGATTTTAACCAAATGTTAGATTTACCATTCGTAAATAATCAACAATCAATCTCTCATATAAACGACATTATCAATATTGACATTAGTCAAAATCCTATCGTGGTTGCAGATCATTGCTATGCTTGTACTGCTGGGCAAGGTAGTAGTTGTGGTGGAGCCTTGAGTGAATAACTCAAATAGCTTGTGACTCATTTTATATCAATTATTGTTCCCGTAGTAAATGAACAATCCTGCATTGTTGCTTTTTTAGAAGCCTTACAATGTTATCGAAAAAATGGTCATGAAGTAATTTTAGTCGATGGCAGCAGTAGTGACGATACTATCAAATTAGCTGCAAATTTAGTTGACATGAGCTTATTGTCAGCACCAGGTCGAGCTCGCCAAATGAATCTAGGCGCTAAATATGCGAAAAACAGCGTGCTGCTTTTTTTGCATTCTGATACCTACTTACCTAAATCAACGGATAGCATTATTTTAAACGCTTTATCATCTCAAAATAGCTGGGGCCGATTTAACGTTAAGCTAGACGGTAAGCAGAAAATTTTTAGAATTATTGAACGACTGATAAACCTTCGTTCAAAACTGACCAATATTGCAACTGGTGACCAAGCTATTTTCATCAATAAAGAAATATTTGACAAAGTAAATGGTTATCCAGAAATATTATTGATGGAAGATATCGCACTATCAAAAATACTACGACAACAATACACATGTTGCTGTTTGGCCAATGAAGTAACAACATCAAGTCGACGTTGGGAAAAAAATGGTGTGCTACGAACAATAGTATTAATGTGGAAGTTGCGATTGTTATATTTTATTGGCACCAAGCCAGATATTTTATATAAGTTGTATTATGAAAAAAAATAATACCTGCTGCTGTTTAATTTTCAGTAAAAATCCAGTTCCAGGAAAAACTAAAACTCGATTAATCCCTGCCTTGGGTATTGAAGGAGCCTATCGAGTTCATTTATCGTTATTAAACTACACATTATCGTTAACATCTAAAGTTAACACTATTGATTTTCAACTTCATTACACTTCTTCAGACAATAACGAATGGTTGGACTCTCTGGATCAGAAAAAAAACTTTAGCTGCCATCTGCAACAAGGGAAAGATCTAGGTGAACGAATGTGTCATGCGATGACAGTGTGCCTTCAAGACTATAAACACTGCATTATTATCGGAACAGATTGTCCAGAGCTTTCAGAACACTATTTGCTCACAGCAACTAATTATTTACAGTCAGGCTACGATGCGGTTATTGGCCCGGCATATGATGGCGGCTATGTTTTAATTGGGTTAAATCAAGTGAACAAACAAATATTTTCCGACATAATCTGGGGTGAAGATACTGTTTTAGCTAGTACTCTTAAAGCTTTTCAAAAATTAAATTTTAAATCTAAAAAATTGGCTACCTTACATGACATCGATAGAGAAGAAGATTTACAATATTTAACTCAAATTCCTGAAGAATTTTTAAAGAACAATTAATGAGAGTTTAATAAAAAGGATTTGGATTCAATAAAAATTCGCAATAATTCTGAATCAATTTTATTCAGCTTGGCTTCTTCATGTAAAATATCTAAGGCTTTAATGGATGGCAAACCTTTTTTATAAGGTCGATCACCCGCAGTTAATGCGTCATAAATATCCGCAATAGTCATAATTTTAGACTGCACTGGGATTTGTTCTTCGGTTAAGCCCCTAGGATATCCGGATCCATCTAATTTTTCGTGATGTGCATATGCAATATTAGGAATTCCTTTGAACATATCTGACCATGGAATAAGGGTTAAAAATGCATAGGTATGGCTTACATGAGATTCAATCTCGATTCGCTCTTCTGGGTTTAAGCTGCCACGAGCCAAACTTAATTTAGAAAATTCAAATTTATTAAGTAATGC
This sequence comes from uncultured Thioalkalispiraceae bacterium, assembly GCA_964420605.1. GTDB lineage: Bacteria > Pseudomonadota > Gammaproteobacteria > UBA6429 > Thiohalophilaceae > CAYQUC01. Next base: position 10,255 of record CAYQUC010000082.1, read on the forward strand.
GATCTCTTCATCGTGTATACCAAAAAATTTATAATTTGTAACATCCTGAATGGTATCAGGAATATCGCTATATTGAACGGCTGGTTCATTAGCGTTTATTATTAATTCTAAGAAATCTTCCAACTTTTCTGATTCACTTAAAATTTGTTTATCAATAACATATTTATACTCTAAAAATTCATCTTCAGATAATTTTTTTTTAATATGGTCTTCTATTAATTTCTGATACAATTTTTTTTCATAACATACTTGAGCGTATTTAAATCGATTCCTTAGTGAATCTATCTCATGACCATATAACTTTTTTTCTTTTGTTAAAACACCTTCACGTACACCAACTTTACCAAAGTCATGAAGCAATGCAGCATAGCGAATTTCTTTTAATTGATTTATATCAAATAATACGTCTGAAAACCGGTGTGACGTAGTACTATCTACGGCTATTGCAAGATTTTCTGTGTATTCAGCAACACGAAATGAATGCCCCGCTGTTGTTGGGTCTCTAGCTTCAATCACTTGAACAGATGCAACAACAAAGCCGTCAAACACTCGTTCAATTTCATCAAATAATTGTGAATTTTTTAATGAAATTGAAATTTGCGCTGCTATTCCGGTTAATACCTCGAGATCAGTTTTTGTGAAAACGCCAGCAACAGTATTTGCAGTTAACTGAATTAAGCCCAAAACGCAATCTTCATATAATAGTGGTACACACATAGCACTTCTTATTGATAAATCGACTACGGAATCTTGCTCTTTAAATCGTTCATCATCTAGTGCATCCATTATTAATAAAGATTTGTGATTATTAATAACTTCATTCAAAATACTATTCGATATTTTTATTTTTTCAGTTCCCGTTTCTCCAGATGCCTGATCTAAAGACTTTACAACTTGTAGTTCATTGGTCTGATTATCGACAAATAATATATGAGCTCTATCAGCTTTGGTAAATATTGAAAAAATACAATCGATAATTTTGGTTAATAATGTGTTTCTATCTTTAATAGTACCGAGTGAAATACTTACCTCAGCCATGGCCCGTAAACGTCGAAATACATCATCACTATCACTGCCTTTGCTGCTGTCAACTTCATCAAGCTCAAAAAGCAATTCATTAGCATTTAAGAAAGCACTTATACTGCCATCATCCTCACTATCTTCATTAAATATTTCAAGTTCAGGGATGGAGTCTTCGTCAAATGTTTGATTTAAGTCATATTCATCAGATTGATCAATATCTGTATATTCGAGTAGTGTTGAGCCTATAAGTATTTGATCGTTTAATTTTAAAGTGTACATGACCCCAGGTCTAACTTTGATACCCTGAAGACTTGTGCCATTTGTCGAGTTTAAATCTTGTAAATAGATTTGTCCGTCAGATTTGAATATACGTAAATGTCTCCGACTTACCTCTGAGTCATTAATATAGATATTCTTGTTATTTTTTTTCTCGGATTTAGAGAATCGGCCTAAGTAAATCTCATCATTAACGCTGAATGAAGCGCCTACGTCCGTGCCTGTTATAAATACAAATTTTGTCATATTTGATATAAATTAATTAATTTTGTCACTCTCAAACAATTATAATATGGGATATTTAATTAATACGTTATCGGCAAACTCTCAAAAATAATGAATAACGGGTATACAATAATGATAGATCAAATTTAGCTGTGAAATAAATGCCTTTATGTAGGCATTTATCTAAAATTGTTAGCAAATATAATGTAAACTGACTTGTAAGTCATTGATTTTATGTATATTATCAATCAAATATTATATTTACCTCACAACTAGAATCTGACTCCTATACTTAAACAGATTTTCGACTCGAGAAATTAACAAAAAGAAAGGCAGAATAATCTAGATCTAAATTCTATACTCAATCTATAAATTGTCATTAATTAAGCAATTTCTGACATTACGACATTACAATGGTTTATAAATTAATCAGGTATTATGATGGCCCAAAATAGTAACCCCCATAGTAATTTAATTATTTCGAAATTATTACAAAAAGTCGCGCTATGGGTACATCCTGAAGGGAAAGTGTTAGGATCACTATTTATCCGTGAACACAGTGATTCACATGCTGGGCACGAATCACCCATCGAGATTTTAAATAGTCCTCAGGACTTTGTCGTATTAAAACGAGATGATTCGAATGAAGTTCGATTTTATAACAAATCATCCATCGTGCGAGTTGAATATAACGACGCTGAAAGTATAAATAAAAAAAATAATACTAAATTAAAATGTAAAATACACATGATGGATGGCTCTTTACTTGATGGAATAATAAATGAAAATTTACCTCAAGCGCACTCCAGATTATTTGATTATATAAATGATCACTCTAATCATTTTATAAAAATACTCATAAGCGATAATGAAACAATGTTAATTAATAAATCCTATGTTATACGCATTACACCGATCGAATAATACAACTAATGGTAGTTACTAAATGGGCCTGTTAAAGAATTACAAGGCAAATAAGGCAATTGATATACTTCTTGAGTCAGAACCGGGTTCATCTGAATCAATAGAAGCTATTAACAAAATTAAAAATATTGGTGATTCGTCAATTGGTAACTTAATCGATGCAATACCTGAAGGCGACTCACTAGCCATTATAGAAAAGTTATTAGTTGGTTTTCTAACGAGTCACTCCCTACAATATTATATTGATGCATTAACAGATTCAGATAACCGAATTGTAAAATCCATTATGGTTATTTTAGCAACGCATCACACTTATGATGTCAATAAATTATTAGCCGTCATTGACGATCCTGAAATTCCAAAGAATGTATTGGTACACATATTATTAGCTAGAAAAGACGATTTAAGCCCTGCACTGGTTGCCAGAATGATTGCAAAATCTGATAAAGGCGGTCGTCAAGTCTTATTTCGTGTCTTAGATGAAATCTCAAATGAGTCGGCAATTGAAGAACTAAGCAAACTCACTTATCACGAAGATCCCAATATCAGACAAATTGCTTTACGATTATTGTCTCGCATCGATACTAATCAAACTCGTGACATATTTTATCGCTGCATTCCTGACTCAGAGCGAATGGTGAGAGTTGCAGCTCTCAGTGGTCTTCTAAAATTATCAGTCCATATCGATCCTAAACTAATTGTTGAATATCTAAAAGATCGTGATTTAGCAACACAATCTAAAGCGATTGAACTGTTAATAAAAATGAATGACCCAGAAACTGTTAGCTATTTAATTGATATACTACAGGATGACTCTGAATTTGTTCGTCGCGCCGCAGTTGAAGTTTTAAATGAAATTTGTGACCAACGTTCTATTAAAGCATTGATTTCAACTCTTCGAGATAAAGATTGGTGGGTACGTGTACGTGCAGCTGACGCACTAGGTTCTATTGGTGGACCGAACGTAGTTAATGCTATTTTCTCATTAATGTCAGATGAAGATGAATTTCTACGCCGAACCGCCGTAGAAATATTAAACTGTATAAAAGATGACCGAGCTTTAGGACACTTAATTAAAGCACTGGGTGATGATGATTGGTGGGTGAAAGAACGTGCCGCAGATGCTTTAGCAAAATTAGGTGACGATCGTGCGGTACAACCCTTACTAGAGTTATTAAATTATGACAATGAATCTCGAAATGTTGCTCTTAAGACTTTAATTAAAATTATTGGTAAACAAAAAACAGAAAACGCCGTTATTGAACAAAAAAATCTAAACGATAGCATTAAAAATGACATACTAAATGCACTTAATAGCCTAGATAGTGTCTCCCTTGAAATTGATATTAATACTAAAAATACAGGTATACGTTCATTAAACTCACCCAGTGATAACTCCATCATACAGCAAGACACCAAAGTTAATACAAAAATACAACACAGTGCACCACCACCTACGGTTGAAAAACAAGTTTCATCAGTAAACAGTCTAAAACCTGAAGAAATAATTAATCCAGCAAACTTAATTGCAGACCAAATAATTGCTGAGCGATATAAAGTTATTAAACAAATTGGGAAAGGTGCTTTTGGCACCGTGATATTAGTCCACGATACAATAGTTAACGAAGAAATTATATTAAAGTTTTTGAATCCACAAGTTGCTTCAGATGAAAATATGATTCGACGATTTATACATGAGTTGCGTTATGCTCGAAAAGTCACTCATGAAAATGTAATTCGAATATACGATTTTTTACGCTTTGGTAATTCAAATGCCATATCAATGGAGTATTTTCACAGTCATTCGTTGTCGTATGAAATAAAAAATAAAATGACCAAAAACCGGTTACGCATGATAAATATTTTACTCGATATTTGTCGCGGCATGAGTTTTGCGCACCGTGCTAATGTTGTCCACCGAGATCTAAAACCTGCTAATATACTAGTTGATGATAATGACATCGTTAAAATCGTAGATTTCGGTTTAGCTGCTGCAGCCAGTCAAACAGACTCACGTATTACTAAAAGTGGCATACTTGTTGGTACACCAACTTATATGGCACCAGAACAAGTTCGAGATAAAGAAATTGATGCACGTACAG
>CAYQUC010000083.1:0-14799 GCA_964420605.1 uncultured Thioalkalispiraceae bacterium
GTCGCTAAATTTAAACCTCTGGATACTGGCTTAAAATATAACCGGTATGACGTGAAGGTTGAAAGTAATTTATATTTAATCTGTCACCCCGGTAGTCTTTTAAGCCGGGGTCCAGTTGCTCGGTATTCCAGTACACACCATAAAGGTTTAAACGGCCAGATATCGAACAAAATAATTCCTTAAGCATTTTTTCCTGAATACTGAATATTTTCTTGAATATTCACTCGAATTCTGATAAAAATGCTAGATGAACCCAAATGACTTAAAAATAATCGAGGATCTGCGAGTACAGATACTCGATGCAGCGCAACAGCGATTTAGCGTGTATGGCTATGGTAAAACTACCATGGCTGAAATAGCCAAAGATTGTGCGATGTCAGCAGCGAATTTATACCGTTATTTCAAGAACAAACAAGATATTGCAGCGGCTTGCGCGGCTCGTTGTATGATTGAGCAACAGGATACAGTCCGTGCGATAGTACGCCAGCAGCATAGCACCGCAGCTGAAAAATTACGGGCTTTTGTTTTGGCGGGTTTAGAAACGACCCATAAAATGTACGTTGATCAACCAAAAATCAATGAGTTAGTTGAATTTGTTGCGTCCGAACGACAGGAATTGGTACACCAAAAAATTCAAACTCAACATGCTTTGATAACTGAAATATTGGTTCAAGGTAATCAAACAGGCGAGTTTGATATAAAAGATGTACTAGTAACTGGGCGAGCAGTCCAAAGCGCACTGGTTAAATTTAATGTCCCTATTTTTATGGCGTTATACCCACTTGATGAATTCATGGCTATGGCTAATGAAGTTGTTGATTTGATTTTACAGGGACTCCATAAACGATAATTAAACGAACGGTTGTGCATTGGAAATCTCAATGCAGGTTAACGTTCGTGTAACGACTAAATATTGTATGAAATATTTATCATTAAATATTTAGATGCAGTATTTGAACTAGAAAGTAAAGAGGTCATAACGATGAAAAACTTTGAAGCAAATTTTGGAAAGTGGGTGTTGAAATTTCGGCTATTGATAATTCCGCTGGTATTAATCCTTGTCGCAGTAGCGGCCTCGGGCGGCAAAAATTTATCGATGAGCACCAATTATAGAGTATTTTTTAGTCCTGATAATCCGCAGTTATTAGCGTTTGAAGCACTCGAAGCGACCTATGCTAAAAATGACAATGTGATGTTTGTGCTTTCACCAAAAGATGGCAAGGTGTTTACTCAAAAAACCTTAAGCGCTGTAGAAGATTTAACAAAACGCGGCTGGCAATTGCCTTATTCGTTACGAGTTGATTCGATTTCCAACTTCCAATTTACCGAAGCTGAAGAAGATGATTTATTAGTTCATGATCTCGTTGAAGACGCGAATCAATATTCAGAAGCAGACTTACAGCGCATTAAAGACATTGCGATTAATGAACCGTTATTAAAAAATCGGCTAATTTCATCAACTGGTGATGTCACTGCCGTGACCGTTACCATTCAACTGCCCGGTAAAAATGAAACCACCGAAACACCTGAAGTGGTTAAAAGTGCACGCGCAATCGCGGATGATATACGCAAACAATATCCTCATTTAGAAGTTCGCCTGACAGGCATGATTATGATGAATAATGCATTTGCAGAAGCATCGATGGATGACATCACCTCATTGGTGCCGTTGAGTTATTTAATCATGATCATTATGTTGGGTTTATTAATTCGAGATTATCATGGTAGTTATGCTAAATTTTTCGGCTTAGTCGGGGTTTTATTTGGAACAATTGGCTTAACTGCATCTGGCACAATTCCAATAATGGTTGCAGGTGGAATTTTGGGCGTGTGGTTTTTAGCTTTGTATTATTATTTCCCCGGAACGATAACAACCTTATTGGTTATTATTTTATCCATAATGACCTCGCTTGGCATTTTTGGTCACATGGGCATGTTAATGTCGCCACCAACCACGACTGCACCAATTATTATTTTAACGGTAGCAATTGCCAACTGTGTGCACGTATTAGTGACCATGATGCATGAGATTCATTCGGGAGCTACTAAGCAAAATGCAATTATTGAAAGTTTAAGAGTTAATATCCAACCGGTATTTTTAGCCAGTGTCACCACCGCGATTGGCTTCTTAACCATGAATTTTTCAGACGTGCCGCCATTTCAAGATCTGGGTAATTTAGTAGCAATGGGTGTGTTAATGTCGTTAGTACTTTCGTTAACATTTTTACCCGCTGTGTTATCGTTTTTTCCTATTAGAGCGAAAAAAACCAGTAATAGAGACATGATTGTGATGGAAAAATTTGGTGACTTTGTTGTTAATAACCGTCGTCGATTATTTGTGGGCATGTTACTACTCATTGCAGTAACCGTGTCGTTCTTACCAAAAAATGATTTAAATGATGTGTTCGTTAATTACTTTGACGAAAGTATTCAATTTAGATCGGATACTGATTACGTTACTGAACATTTAACAGGAATTTATCTAGCCGACTATTCATTAGAGTCGGGTAAACCCAATGGCATTAACGATCCGGAATTTTTAAAGCAAGTAGAAGCCTTTGATAAATGGTATCGACAAAATCCAAATACCCTGCACGTTAATACCCTCACCGATGTGATGAAACGTTTAAATAAAAATTTACACGGTGATGATGCTGCAATGTACAAGTTACCAGAAGAACATGATTTGGCTGCTCAGTACTTACTCTTATATGAAATGTCATTGCCAAGAGGACTGGATTTAAACAATCAAATTAACATTGATAAATCAGCGACTCGTTTTACAGTAACGTTAAAAACAATGTCGAGTAATGATATTATTATATTGACCAAAGCAGCGGACGATTGGCTTAAGAAAAATGCACCGGCTATTAAAGTTGCCAATGCTAGTGGCCCAACGGTGATGTTTGCCAATATAGGTAGCCGAAATATTCGCAGTATGTTATTAGGTACAACCGTAGCATTAATATTAATTTCTCTTATTTTAATGTTTGCATTACGCTCCGTGAAAATTGGTTTAATCAGTATGATTCCGAATTTAGTACCGGCTGCGATGGGCTTTGGTCTATGGGGTTTATTGGTCGGTGAAATTGGTTTAGGTTTATCGGTGGTCACAACCATGACACTCGGCATTGTGGTTGACGATACTGTGCACTTTTTAAGTAAATATCTACGCGCACGACGTGAACAGAACTTGTCATCACCCGATGCGGTACGTTATGCCTTTAAAACTGTGGGGACTGCTTTAATCACAACATCTATTATTTTAGTGTTTGGTTTTATGGTATTGTCACTATCGAGTTTTGAGTTAAATTCAAGCATGGGATTGTTAACGGCTATCGTTATCGTATTTGCATTAATAGCCGACTTATTATTTTTACCACCCTTATTAATGAAATTGGATGGAGCAAAAAAATGAAAAATCTAAAAAAATTACTAGCTGTTACTTTAGTACCATTAGCATTGTTAAACAGCGTTAATGTCAACGCTGAAACAGCAGAAGAAAAAGGCAAAGCAATTGCAGTTGAAGCTGATAAACGTGATACAGGATGGAAAGACGTTAAAACAAAATCCGTTATGATATTGCGAAATCGTCATGGCCAAGAGTCTACCAGACGGACTCACGGTAAGAATCTAGAAGTGATTGGTGATGGTGACAAAACCTTGGTGGTTTTTGATAACCCGCGGGATGTCAAAGGTACTGCATTTTTAACTTGGTCACATGCCTTAAAATCGGATGACCAATGGTTGTATTTGCCGGCATTAAAACGAGTTAAACGAATTTCATCATCCAATAAATCAGGACCGTTTATGGGTAGTGAATTTGCGTATGAAGATATATCATCAAATGAAATCGAAAAATACAAATACAAGTATTTAAAAAATGAAAAAATAGACAATCGTGATGCATTTGTTGTTGAGCGAATACCACAATATAAATATACCGGTTACTCACGAATGGTAACGTGGGTAGATGTTGAAATGTATCAGCCTGTAAAAATAGAGTTTTATGATTTAAAAAATTCATTATTAAAAACGTTAACCTATAGCGGTTATAAACAATATTTAAATAAATATTGGCGTGCTGCAAAGATGGAAGTTGTTAATCATCAAACAGGGAAAAGTACGGTATTGAATTGGGAAAAATATGAGTTTAATACAGGTTTAAAACCCCGTGACTTTGATAGAAACAGCCTTAAACGCGCTCGATAGCTAAAATTATTGTTTTAATGTTATGAATATTAATTGTTTTAAAAAATTGTGTTATGTTGTTTTAGGTACATCATTATTGTCACCATTACATGCAGCTGAGTGGTCAGGAAAAGTAACGTCTGAATACCGATTGTTTACCGAGTCGGCATCAGACAGTAGACAACATGGAAATAATCTCTCGTTATCTGCGGAACCTGAGTTTTATCACGAGTGGCAAAATGAGCAGAGCATAACAGTCAAACTATTTGCGCGTTGGGATGAAGGTGATGACGAGCGTAGTCACAGTGATGTGCGAGAATTTTTATGGCAGAAAGTAACTGATAATTGGGAGTTAAAAGTTGGTATCGGTAAAGTCTATTGGGGTGTGACAGAGTCACAGCATTTGGTGGACATTATTAATCAAACGGACTTGGTTGAAAATTTTGATCGAGAAGAAAAACTCGGACAGACAATGATTAATCTAAGTCTGATTCAGTCTTGGGGAAATATCGAATTTTTTATTTTACCAACATTTAAGGAACGAACATATCCGGGCGTTAATGGGCGTTTGCGATCAATCCCTCACGTTGCTACAGGACAAGCTGTATATGAATCCGATGATCGTGATAAACATATCGATTCTGCCATGCGTATCTTTCAAAGTATTAATGAATGGGATATTGGCTTAAGTTATTTTTCAGGTACGAGTCGAGATCCACGATTAGTCTATGATCAAAGTCTAATGGTTTTAATTCCGTATTATGATTTAATTAATCAAACGGGGTTAGATGTTCAGGGTACTTTTGATAGCTGGTTATGGAAACTAGAAATGATTCACCGTAATGGTCAGGGACCAGCTTATACCGCAGCGACGGCAGGGCTTGAATATACATTTTATGGCATTATGGATAGTGATACAGATTTGGGTTTAATTGTCGAATATCTTTATGATGACCGTGGTATCGCGGCAGCAACACCATTTGAAGATGATGTGCTAATCGGTGCTCGCTTTGCATTAAATGATGCTCAAAGTACCGACCTGTTGCTCGGAATTATTTCTGATGTAGATGACAATAAACCATCACTTAGCTTAGAAGCGAGTCGTCGATTAACCGATCACATGAAATTAAATATTGAATCTAGAATATTTAAAGAAACTACAGTTAGTGATCCCGGCAATGCATTTAGAAATGATGATTATATTCAAATTGAGTTAGAATATTATTTTTAAATAATTACTGTTAGTGTTTTTTATTAATGGCTTTACTCCTTTTTGGTTTGTTCAATTGAATCCAGTTTACTTATCAAATACCCTTGAATTTATCGCAGTTTAACTCAATTAATAAATTTTTTATTATTCACTAATTTTTGATACTGCATTGACAGTGAAATTAATATTGTTAAAAAAATGATATTTTTTTTGTTTAATTTGTAACAACAAATCGATTTAAGCGTATTTATGCTAGAATTAAATATTTGAGGGAGCCCAGGGTAAAATACTATGGCAAGTTTAATTCTGTATAAAGAAGGCGTGGCGGGTTTAAAGTTGCATATTGATAAACAGCAATTTAGCATCGGTCGGGGTAATGATAACGATGTATCCATTGATGATGAACTGGTGAGCACGCATCATGCTGTTATAGAAGCTGTTGAAGGCTTAAATGATAAAGGTATTGTTGATTACTATATTAAAGATTTAAAAAGTACTAATAATACAATTGTTAATGATTCCGCTGTTGAGTTATATAAATTAAGTGATGATGATTTTATTAGCATTGGTGCTCAAATGTTTAAATTCACAAATGATCAACATGATAATTTTCAAGAAACATTAAGATTACATAAATCTTGGTTCCCTGGTTTATATTACACGAGTAAAAAATCGAAAAGTTAAAAAATGAAAATAACACGGTATTATAGCTAACGTTATTCTAATACTTCTCGATGAAATAATTCATGGGCCATCATTCCTAATGTTTGAGTGGCTATTCGCATTCGCTCCATTTTAGAGTCCGTACAGCTAAGGCGAATATGGTTCCGGTAGAGTTCACTCGGCGAGTACAAGGTACCTAAACCAATGCCAATACTTTTCTTTAGCGCCATGGTTGTTAACATTTTAGCATCAATAGATTTTGGTAATTCTATCCAAAGAAAATATCCACCTTGAGGATTGGTGTATCGGATTCCTTTTGGAAAATACTCATAAACCCAACGTCGTAGTTGTGTCATTCGGGCAAGGTATACCGTAGTTGCCTTATTCACAGTGCGGATGTAACTACCGCCTTTTAAAAATTCAGTAAAAGCATGTTGAATATAGGGTGGAGTCATTAAACTGCTAACGGCTTTATTGTAAATTACTTTGTCATAATACTTGCCTGGTTCTATCCAGCCAATTCGATGACCTGGGCCGAGTACTTTGGAAAACGATGAACAATATATAACATTTCCGTCTTCATCATAGGATTTGGCTGCTTTGGGTCGGGGGCGTTTATAAATTAAGTCGCCCATTGCGTCATCTTCAATTAATGGGATGCCGGCATTGGATAAAATTTTAATTAAATGCCGTTTGTTTTCCTCTGGCATGATGCCACCCAAAGGATTTTGGCAATTTGGGATTAATATACAGGCCTTAACATTGTTTGTTTGACGTTTAATTAAACGTGTTAATGCACCTAAATCGGCACCATCACGGGGATGAGTTGGAATTTCTAACACTTTTAACTCAAGCTGGAATAATAGCTGACTAACACCCGGATAGATTGGTGATTCTACTGCAACGGTATCCCCTTTGGTGGTGATAGCCTGCAGTGCTAGTGCTAAAGCGCCTTGGCAACCTTGAGTAATAATGATATTTTCCGCGTTAACACGGCAGCCTGCATCATACATACGCAGTACAATTTGTTTGCGTAATTCTAAATCACCCATTGGTGAGTCGTACTGACAAGATTGGCTAGGAAACTCTTTAACAGCTTTGGTTATGTGGCGTGCCAGGATTCTATCTGGGATGAGTTCTTCTGACGGTGAGCCTATTGAGCCAAATTGATAAATATCGTCAGAATAAAACTCTTCATACGAAGTAATGGCATCTTTACTGTAAGGCGCATCATACGGTGTGTCGATTGGTTGACTGGCCGCTGGCTGAGTATCAAATTCACGTGCTCGAGAACGGACATAATAACCAGAACGCGGACGTGTTGCTATTAAACTGGCATCTTCTAAAACCGAATAAACTTGCTGTGCAGTAGTCATACTGACATGGTATTGCTCACACAACTGGCGTAATGAGGGCATACGCGTGCCAACACTATAGGTCCCCTGATCGATGGCCTGTGTTAGTTCTTGCGCAATTGCATCGTATAAAAATTCTGATTTAGACATAATTCCTTGTCACTGGGCTGAGTTTATATCCCTCACGCGTTAAGTGTACAAGAAATTGAGTTGAATGGATCTGCTTAATACAAATATATTGAATATATATTGGTTTATAGTCGCGGTGTTTGTAATAGGAGTATGTTGTATAAATAGTATACAACAAGGTGACAAGAGTAAGAGGGAGGCCGTCCCTGGCCATGGGTGTATACTCTTGCAAGTAACTCGGTTTTCTACATAAGCTGCCTAATCATCCTGATTAAATGCAACTTATATATTAAAATTTTTTGGTATCTCTATGTGTCTAATAGTACAGACGCAAAACAGTTTTGGTAATAGACAGATAATATTAATTCGACCAGTACAGTTTTAATCTTTTATCATTTATGTCTATATTTAGGTATGCAGTTTAAAAAGAATACCAATACAGTTTGTTACTGTTATGCCTAAAGTATACTGGAATTAGTATCTGTATACTATTTTAGAGTAACTCTAAAAATAATGAGTTATCGAGTCTCAGTATTACTAGTATCTTTAATAAAAACAATTGCTTAATAGTTGATACTGATTAGATAACTAGTGAATTTTCGAATGTTCAAAACCCCGGTATCTAAAATTAAATATTGTCCTTTGATTCCTTGTAACTCTCCCGAAATTACCGGTGTTTTATCAAAGTTAAGTGATTTTACTTTTTCAGGAAACGACTCCACCGGAAATTCTAACTCAATAACAGCGTCATCCAAGATCTCAACGGCATCGGCACCATGTTCTTCTATAATTGCCGCAATGGCTTTTTTATTACGGACCATTAATTCATCACGGCGTTCGGTTAATGCTATCGACTCGGCATTGCCTTTTAACATTTTGCGCCAATCGGTTTTATCCGCAATATGCTGTTTAAACTCTGATTCTATTAATCCCGATAACAATCGATTTTTGACCCGAAAGATGGGTAATGCCTGTGTTGCACCTTGATCGATCCAACGGGTTGGAGTGTCCCGTGTAATGCCAACCTTAATGCCTGAAGTATTCGCTAAATAAACGGTATGATCTTTAAAGCAATTTTTTTCACCCCAGCTTGGATCACGGCAAGTACCCAAGTGAAAATGACAGGTTTCGGGCTTCATGATGCACATATCGCATTCCGGTAAACTGCGCATACACACAAAACAATAACCTTGTGAATAACTTTTTTTAGTCACCTTGCCGCACTGTTTACAGTGAATCTCACCAGAAAATTCCAGACTTATTTTTTTACCGATTAATTTATTGAGATCAACTTCATCATCGTCCAACGGTAAGAAATAATGGATGGGTGATTCTAAATGACTGCGTAACTTGTGTAGGTGTCCGGTTTTTTTCATGCTGTACTCGACTAATTTATTTCCGGTAGTATCGCATGATACAAATCAGAGTTAAATTTAATATCAGGATTAATCTTTATAGAAACTATCGAAATAGAATCTTAATCCAATTTAAACTATTGATTTTATTATAGTATTCATGATCTCGCTTGAATCTTAGAATATTCTATACTCTTTACAAGTATCTCAAAATAATGAGTTTCATAAACCAACAGGCTATAGGCATGAAAAAGGTATGAAAATATACAATCAATTATTATTTGCGGTTTTATCATACGGCATAATAGCCTGCGGCAGTTCTACTGCACCTATACCGGAATTGGGTACAAGTAATTTTACCGAAACGTTTACTGGCACCGATAATGCGGCATGGCCAAGCGGCTGGACGACCATTAGTGGCACGACTGGCACAATGACAATTGATATTCAAACCAACCGTGGCCGACTTCAAAGCAAAGCTTGGGATGGGGTGAATTCAAACACGGGTTTATCGCGAGTTATTAATGGCACATTAAATTTAATCGATGCTGACGTAGTTTTTACGGTTGAATTTGAAGATTTTGCAAATCAAGGTGTGGGAGTTTATTTACGACAAAATGGGGGCTATCTGACTGACTCAGCAGTTAATGGTCAAGGTTACGGTGTTTTTTGGGAGGGTAGTGGAACTGATGATTTTGGTTTATGGTATGAGTTAAATGGGATAGAAACTAAAATAACAGGAAATTTTAATCCTATTTCACCAGTATCAAACAATATTAAATATCAAATTCGTTATCAGGTTGAGCAAGTTAATAGTACTGATACTATTCAGCGTGCCAAGGTTTGGTTAGCATCAGGTACTGAACCAGCAACCTGGGATATAACAACGACGACTTCATATGTTGACTTACAAAATAGCAGTGGTGTTTTTGCCGTTGATTTATTTAATTTCAGTGGCACAAGTTCAATTTATGTTGATGATATTGTTATTACTAAATTAAATTAATTGTTATGTTGATAATATTAGCAGTTAAATAAGACTACAGGTTTTATTTATGGTGGACAAAAAAGGTAAAATATAAATTAGAATAATATCTCGAATAAAAAAAATAATTTCACCCTAAAAAGGATTTTTTATGGCTGACATTTCACAACTCAATAAACAAATTTTACATGAAAAAATTCAATACTTGTATCAAGATTTTCATGTTAGATTTGCTGCATTTACTGGTACATCGTTGGTAATGGCGTATATTAGCTCTAATGAAATTGAAAAAAAATACATCGTATCATGGTTATCAATCGGAACAGTTATTTTTATCATTCGTGCCATTAGCCATTTTTTATATCAAAGACATAAAAGCAATATTGAGTCAGCAACATTTTGGGGTAAAGTTTTTTTTTACAATGCGGCAATCACTGGTATTTATTTTGGTTTATCTTCATCGGTAATCTATTTATCTCAATCTGAAATCTATTCTATTACCATTGGCGCATTAGTTTTTGCTTATACAATAGCGGTAATGAATTCATCCGTGTCGTATATGCCTGCGTTTTACGTATTTATGGTATTTGCATTTTTACCATTTTCGATAGTTTCTTTTTTTTCAGGTTCGTATTACCTCACCATATCAATAAGCCTTATTAATGCGTTGTTTGTGGTTATATTTTTAATGATTTCGCGAGGCAATGCTAAAGTTTATAATGAATTATTAAAGTTGCGATTTGAATTAGAACAAGAAAAGAATTCAGCAGAAAAGGCAAATAGAGAGAAATCACGATTTTTAGCTGCTGCAAGCCATGATTTACGGCAACCGTTAAATACCTTATCATTATCCGCAGGTTTACTCGACAATCGAAACTTGGATGATAATAGCCGTATCATTGTCAATGTAATGAAAAAATCAGTTGATGTCATGGATAATATGTTTGGAGCATTATTAGATATTTCAAAATTTGATGCAGGAATTGTAACCCCCATTTTCCAACATTTTTATTTATCGCAGATCATTAGTTTGATTATGAAAGATAATGAATCACTGGCCTTTAAAAAAAATATAAAAATAACTTATAGTGAGAAAAATGATGTGGTGATGACTGACCCCATGCTGTTAGAGTCAATTATTCGAAATATAGTGAGTAATGCCATTAGGTATACTGAAACAGGAAGTGTCACAATTTCAAGTACTTGTAATGATAATTGTATGTTACTACAAATAATCGATACGGGCATTGGGATTAAGTTATCAGAGCAAAATAATATATTTCAAGAATATTATCAAGTCAGTAATCCTGAGCGAGACAGAACAAAAGGGTTTGGCTTGGGGCTTTCTATAGTTAAAAATTTATTAACATTATTAAATATTAATATGCAATTAAAATCAACGCTGGGTGTCGGCTCTGAATTTACATTAACCATCCCATTAGGGAAAAAATCGGAAGTTATCAATTCAGAGAAGAAAACACAACCTGAAAAATTAAATAATATTAGAGTCGCTGTGATTGATGATGACAAAGACATATGCAAAAGCATGGAAAGTTTACTTGTTGACTGGGGTTGTGATGTTCTGACCGGTGAAAGTGCTTCGGAGATATTAGAAAAATCGAAATGGGAACCGATGGTCATTATTGCCGATTACCGCCTACGTGAAAATGTCACCGGTGGCCAAGTCATTAAAGAGTTATCAAAAAACTACAATAAACATATTCCTGCAATCATCATCACCGGCGATACTGGTGCAGATAGATTGCAAGAAGCAAAAAAAGAAGGGTATTTATTGCTTCATAAGCCTGTTAGTGTCCCAAAACTACGCGCCAGCATTCATGCCTTATTACGTTAACTTGAACTAATTAAATTTAAAAATGCCTAATACAGGATAATGATCTGCTAAATCACGAATTTTCCAAGTACGCCCACAAAAGGGTGATTTTGGACTAACGTAGTTAGGTTGTAATTTTGCGGACATACAGACATAAAAAGGCTTTTTAGTTTTAACCTTTAGTATTTTTATCGAACTTGATATAGGTTTTAAATAAGAGTTTGCATAGGTAATATAGTCCAGATATTTGTTGTCACAGCAAGTACATTTTTTTAGTCGTTTATAATTTTTAGAACATTTTTTTGCCGAGCCATCAGCACCGACGAGTTGATTTGTTCTTGGTTCACTACTGGCTTGGTAGTTAGTTGCAAAAGGAGGGAGAGCCACATTCAATATTTTTAATATTGTAGTGCTTTCATTTTTGTAATTAATTAAGTCGACATTAAAATCACCGGCTACAATTAATGCTTGGGTTTTAGGAATTCGCATTCGGATAATAAATTTTCGCAGTTCGCGCGCTTGTTTTAGTCTAGCTGCCTTATCCTTTTTTTTGTCCCATGCTTGAAAATGGGTGCCAAATATATTGTAATAGCGCACTTTTCCTTGAATTGTTTTTTTTATTTTGACGTATAAAGCACCTTTGGCGGCTAAGCAATCTTCAAATTTTCGGTTGCACGCAATATAAACGTGTTTATCTTGTTGTATTATAGGCCAACGTGACACGATTTGTACCCCACCATCCGACACTCTGTTAACCGGTTTCCCTGGGGTTAAGCGCCTAGAAAAATATTTAAAACCGGCTTGCCGCAATTCTTTTTCAAAGCGAGTACTTTTTTGAAAATTTTCTTCAAATACAATAACGTCAATTTTACCATTGGCCAGTTTAGAAAATTTTCGAGGAATATGTGCCATTCGTTCTCTTTGACCGTCGTGCCCTGCAATAAATGGGCGAGAGAATATATTGGCATCAAGCACATAAAGGTGATTAGCGCTAGCACCTGAGGAGTTGTATTTTTTTATTTTTCGGCCTCGACATTTAACCTTAAATCCGGATAAGCAACGTTTACCAATACCGCTACGACTTTTTCCGAGATAATCCATATCAAATGATTCACAGTCAGATGCTCTACCTTTGCATATTGGTGAAGTACCAATCCATTTTATTGGTAGTGCATTTTTGTCTCCAATGCATAATATCTTGGTACCTGAAAGACATTTTTTACCATTGCCTCTTTTATTGGAGCGAATATATTTCATTCCATAGTTAGCACAATCCGATGGTTTTGTTTTACAGATAGGTGCTGTACCCAGCCATTTCTGATATTTACCTTTGGCCAATTTCACTGGTTTGCATAACACTTTTCGTCCCGATACGCATTTTTTTCCATTTCCGCGCACACTAGAACGAACAAACGTCATGCCACGTTTACTGCAGTCTGATTTTTTTCCACCACAAAATGGAGCAGTCCCAAACCATTTTTGTCCAGGTACACGAATTGGCGGGGTTGTTTTTTGTCTGCACAATACTTTTCTACCTGTCCAACATTTTGACCCACTGCCCCGTTTATCTGAACGTATGTATATCATTCCTCGTTTTCTGCAATCAGAAGCGTTAGCCTTGCATATTGGTGCAGTTCCAATCCAAATGTCTTTTGCCTGCAGATTATTTGAAAGTAATAACATTATTGTTAATAGTAAAACAGTGATGCTAGGTTGTTTAATCATAGCTAGTTCCCATAGTTATTACTGTTGTTGTAAATTTATTTAAAATTATATTACAATAATGTTTGAATTCATTGTATCTAAAGTACAGACTTGTTTAGCACTTTAGTAGTAAGTTATTTGTGTTTTTAAACGTAGCATTATTAATTCTTAAAACAGTTTACATATTTGTCATAAGCTTCAATACGATCTTCTGCATTAAATGAGGCTAAATATTGTGTTAATGCATATGACCGTGCTTTTGACGTTGTAAAACCAATTTCTATTTGTTTGTCATACGTCGCAATTATTTTATAACCGGCTTCTGATTGAGTGCCGCCAATACATTGGGTTACTAGGTCAATTAATTTTTGTCTATCATTGTTGCTATCGTTAAACTGTTTTAATGCGGTTCCTGGAAAACACGATGATAGTGTTAAACAGAGCAGCAGTATTAAATTTCGCATATTGTATACCTCAATGTTGTTTTACATAGTTTAGTAATCAATGGTGTCGCATAAAATAGTATCGTTAGTAAAAGATAAAAAATCTTTTGTTTTTGAAAATGCACAATCATAAAATATGCTGATATGACTGGTTCGGATTGATTTCCCTTTTATTTTGCATTTCAGTAGTTTGGCGTATTCTTGTATATCGCCAGTAGCGAATATTTTTTTTATTTTTTCATTAAAATTTAGGACGTTATTATTGTTGTAACGCCTAGCTTCTCTGCAGCTACCATTAAATTCGTAGTAATTCCAAATTTTAATTTTATTCACTCTATTGGCTATCGCAGTAAAATCGAGGCATTTATAGTATTTTTCTAGAATATATTTTCGATCCTGGGATGGAAATTCTGACAGTAGCAACCGTATTGCATTTTGTGTGGCATTTTTAACGCTATAACCTAATTTTATGCCTTCTTTAAATGATATTATGAAATTTAATTCGGTTTTTATTTTTTTTCCACCAGAACAGGCAGATACGACATCGTTAAATGAAACGGTGTTTTTTTCTTCTCTGCCAGATAAGGCGCTGCAAGAAAAAATCATCGGAACCATTATTAACAAGAAAAAATAACGCACTGGTCTCTCCAATGAGGGTATGTTATTTAAGCTATACGACATTTAAAAAATAAATTCAAATAAATTTTTTATATTTTAAACTGGCATATATAAGAATAAAAAAATACAAATTTATTAATTTTTTAAATTTATAACAATATGAATCTATTTTTACTAATATAAATAATAGTTGTAATTTTAATGGAGGTTAAGAAATGAATTTAAATAAAAATATTCTACGGACTATCATTGTTTTACCTGTTTTATTTTTTGTGAGTAACGTTAGTCACGCAACGAATTTAACATTTGAAG
>CAYQUC010000084.1:0-8302 GCA_964420605.1 uncultured Thioalkalispiraceae bacterium
TTATTATATTTTTTAATTTCATGAGTAAGCATTTTTAATTTTTCTCTAATTTTACTTCCAACATATAATTTCGGATCAGAATGTTCTAACTTACCTTGCTGTTCTCGTAATTTAATTGTATTCATGGCTTGCTCAAAAACATCAATTAAATTGAAGTTGTGTTCAATATTATCTTTAAATATCGCTCGGCCAAAATAAGTAAAGTCATTTTTATTACTACAACCAAAAGATGTTTTATCTTTAGCCGAAGCAGTAAAAATTAAACTATATTGATCACGTAATGGTTCGATATAACCACCGGAATAACATGCTGATACTAAAATAACACGGTATTTAATACCTGATGAGTCCAATATTTTCTTTAAATTGTTGGGATTTATTGAATTTAATTCTAACGACGACATCGTAATCGACAATTCATGTTTTTTAGAACCGTGGCTTGTCAAATATAAAAAAAGAACATCATCATTCAAATCAATTAATTTTCCAATATGATCCAACGTTAGTCTCAAATTACTTTTTGACGCTAACGGAATTTTTTTCATTGTTTTATGATTATTAATTAATGCAATTGAACGTCCTTTGGTATCATATACATCATCAAACATTCTTTGAGCGTAAAGAACTTCTTTCATAAAAACATCTTGAGTATCATAACTACCAAAGCCCACAAAATAAATATCTGTTATTCCAGATCGCTGTGGTAATATTGTATGTCGTAAGCTTTCAATAAAATTAAATTGATTGTAATAAGTATTTTCTTGATTAATTGCATTATATTGCACAGCGCCATTATCAGCATTGTAGGACTTGTGCCACAAATTACCAAAATACAAATAATTTAATGGTACGCCAATTGTTATAAAATAAATAACGATGTTAAATACAATTCGTTTTCCGCGCACATTAATTGCATTTGACATACTTCGAACAATAACTGCAGCCAGCCAAAGGTTAAACAAAATATACAGTAGATTATTTTTACCGTAAAATTGCCAATAAGCCAAAGCAGGATAATTTCCACTAAAATACCAGATAATCAGAAAGAAAGGCCAAACACTCAACAGCATAATCAATAATGATAGAACGTCACCGTGATAGTTAGGCGCTTTTGAATAAAGATAAACAGCTATACTAAAGAGTAATAGCTGGCTTGCAATTGTTGCAACTCCAAAAATACTGAACTCAGGATTGGGGAAGCTCAAAAAAAAACTTCCGATAAATACGACACTAAATGTACATAGTACCAAAATCACTAATTGATCGTATGAAACAGAATATTCTTCAAGATCAACCCGTTTAAATATAAGCGACTTTAATCCATTTAACAGGTTTTGAGATAAGCCTTTAACTTCATTTACGACACGAGGATTCATACAGCCATACTATCGCTGTCGCAACATCATTACTAGTCAAACAGCAGCACGTTTTATGATTTCAAAGTTCAAGCCACGCCTTAAAATTATCCGGTAACGGTGTAATTTTGTTGGATAAATATTTATCATTGATTTTTTGTATATTACTTATACGTTGCTCAGTCATGGGATGACTCGAGAAAAACTCCGGTATTTCAAGTCCCGCAGATTTAACTTGTAACGCCGTAAACAAATCACCCGCCCCATTTAGATGGCCGTAATTCGCTACAACAGCACCTATCGCTGATTTATCAGCTTCAAGTTCCATATCGCGATTGTACTTCATTAGCGTTAGAAATCCTGTTTCACCTAAGAAGCTATCACCTACAGAGTCTGCCGATGCACCACTAATAATAGCCAAACCTAAACTAATCATAATGCCTCGTCCAAGACTTGTTATTGGGTGTCGGTGTTTTATGTGTGCAATTTCATGCGCAAGTAACATGGCTAACGCATTCTCATTAGGCAGTTTTTCTAGTAAACCGCGAAATAAAAATACATGTCCCCCTAATGTTGCAAAAGCATTCACAGTATCATTATCAATATAATGTACAGTAATATTCATTTCAGGCGGTAATTTTTCAGCCAACACAATCGCTTTAGTAAGCGTCTGTACATAATCTATTAGTGGCCCCTCACTCGTAAATGTTTCAAACGAAGAGTTTGTATACTTTTGCTCAAAATGAAATGGGATATAGGACGTTAAAAAATCAGCTAATAATATCAGTAACACCGCAAGAAGCCCAAGGACTGCAGCAATACCACTGGTTAGCCACAGAAACTCATTGAGCGGATGTGATTTACTGGTGTTGATTCCTTCTGGTATTTTCGGATTAGAATACTCCAGCGGCTCAATCTCCTGATAATGGGATAATCGCAGTACCATAGGCTAGCACTTCTACCGAACCAATCTGCTGACGTTGTCCTTTATAAATACTCGCGGTTTCAAGCTTAATATTGAAAACATATTTTGCACCCAAATCATGCGCTTGAGATTTCATTCGTAAAACAGCTTCGCGGCGCGCTCGATCGAGTAATGTTTCGTATGATGTTATTCGACCACCCACAAGATTTCGTAATACTGATATAAAACGCTTAAAATAATCAATAGAAACAACCACATTCCCAGTGACTAAGTGACATTTACTACCGCCATTTAAAATTGGTGGTGTCTTCATTGCAATTGCAGGTAATGAATTAAATTGTTTCTCACGCTTGATAATGGATTTATAGTGTTTTAATTCTGCATAACGACCAAAACCGTAACCAAGAGCAAGTAATACTAGAAAAATAATTAAATCATACATTATCGATCGTCCATAATAACCGCAGTGCCATACGCAAACAATTCTGCTGCACCCGCAGCGATACTGGAAGTGGAGAATCGAACATTTAATACCGCATTTGCCCCAATTGAACTGGCTTGTTCAATCATTCGGTTAACAGCTTCATCACGCGATTCTTGCAATAACTCGGTGTAACCCTTTAATTCGCCACCAAAGATGTTCTTAAAACTGGCCATTATATCACGCCCCACATGTTTTGCCCGTACCGAGCTACCCTGTACTAAACCCAAATGTTTAGTAATTTGCTTACCGGGTACAATTTCAATATTGGTTATCATCATAATAGTATTTCCAATTGTGCTGCATTCAGCATTAAATATAGTGTAAATTTAGTGATTTGGTGTTTTTAAAGTAAAATTATTATTCGTCTACAAATGAACAACAATAATCCGTTATGGATTTTATTTTAACGGCAAATTTTGATTTTGCTGGAACCTCAAACGATTCACCAGCTTTAATCGCTTTCCAAGTATTTTCACCTTGTAATAATATCGCTAGCTCGCCAGACATAATATCCATGATTTCTTTTTTATTAGTACTAAATTCATATTCACCTGGAAGCATAATACCTAAGGTTTTTTCAGAACCATCCGACAATCTAATGCTGCGGCTGGTAACCTTACCATCAAAGTAAATATTGGCATTTTTAATTATTGATACATTATCAAATTCTGACATGATACTTCCACTTCCTATGTTTTTTATTGTACTGATTATATATCAAAGCGTAATACGCTTGTTAAATTTTACAGTATTCTAACTTGTCATTCGATTTCGACGTTTACTTTTATTAAAATAAAAGACTTTAAATTGTTGATACACATCTGGGCATTCTTTTTCTAGGATGTCAGGAGCGGTAAAAAAATACTCCGTTATTACTGAAAAAAACTCACCTGGAGCCGTTGCGGCATAACTATTAATATTGCTGTCGCCTTCACGTTCAATTTGTTGATTTAACCGTTGATAAGCATTGCTTAATATATCTGTCCAATCTTGTCTATTCATTGAAGAGTGTAACGGTGGCATACCATTAGCACTACCGGTTAACATATCAATTTTATGAGCAAATTCATGTAGCACCACATTATGACCATTTCGTGGAGAATGAACATCGTGGTACACATCGTCCCACGATAAGACAATTGGCCCTCGAGACCAAGCTTCGCCGCTTAACACTCTATTTGATTTGTGAACTACCCCTGCGTTGTCGGTATACTCATTATCCACTTTAAATAAACCCGGATAAATAATTATTTCGTGTAAATCTTGATAATAATTAAAATGCAGATTAATTATTAGTAAGCAGGCCTGTGCCGCTATTAACACCTCCATATAAGATGTTAGTTCAAGATCCTGAGCAGTACTAATGTGTTTTTTGTGTAAAAATCGACGAGTTAGTTTGCGTAATTTAATATTCTCATTTTTATTTAAATTTTTTAATACTGGTGTTGTAGCAATAACCTGAAACCAAATTTCATCGGGTATTGCTTTTGATACAAATAACCCAAACAAATAGTTTTTAAAAACAGTAATCATTTTTAACTCTGGTAATAGTAAACGCTAATACATCAACATATGGCATTAATTACTAAATTCAAGTAAATATCGTATAAATACACGATCATTTTCTACTAGCTTAAACTGACTTAGCTAAAGTCATAGTAAACCAATATTGATTTATTATTAACTTTACAATTCGTTAACGGCAATCGCTACTAATCTAAGGTTAGCCTGTTTTATTTTATTCGCAATTTTGCATTTTAATATTGCAAAATTGCTTATTGAACAAGAAGTGTCTAGCAGACTATAGTAATTTAATAATCGAAATTTTTATTTTTTCAATTATAACTTTCAAACTTATTATAAAGGAAATACTATGTTAAATAAAAAATTCATTACTTTATATAGCTTTTTATTATTTTTAATTTTTTCAAAATCTTTATTTGCTGCCACTGCAATTGATCCTTATGAATACAAACTAGCAAGACCAACGATTAGCTCTGAGTTTCCTTTTGACAGTAAATATCAAAATGTACTGGGTTATAAAATGCATTATGTAGAAATAGGCAATGGTGATCCCATTGTTTTTTTACACGGTAATCCTACATCGTCTTATTTGTGGCGCAATATTATTGGTCATGCCCAACCCTATGGCCATGCGATAGCACTTGATTTAATTGGAATGGGAAAATCTGATAAACCAGATATTGCGTATACATTTAATGATCATTATCAATTTGTAGAAGAATTTCTAAATAGTCTCGAATTAGATCACATTACCTTAGTAGTACATGATTGGGGTGCTGCAATAGGATTCAATTATGCTCGACTACATCCAGATAAAGTTAAAGCAATTGCTTTTATGGAAGGCGCGTTACCCCCCGTATTTCCGCTAAAATGTCAATCCGTCACTAATAACATGTTATGTGATTTCTTTTCTGATTTGCGAGATCCTGTTATAGGTTATAATTTAATAATTAAACAAAATCATTTTGTTGAAAACTTAATACCCGGTGCGATTAACCGTTCTATTGGTGAACAAGAAATGAGTTTTTATCGAGCACCCTACCCAGACGAAACTTCTCGACTTCCGACCTGGGTTTGGCCTTTACAAATACCAATTGATGGTGTCCCAGCAGATGTTACTAATACATTTTCAGAACTTAAACAATTTATGATGGACTCAGACATACCAAAATTATTACTCTACGCCTCTCCCGGAGCCATTGTTAACCCAGATGCATTAATCTGGTATCGTAACAATCTAGAACACCTGGAAACAAAATTTATTGGCCAAGGAATTCATTACATACAGGAGGATCAACCAGAAGCAGTTGGTCGTGCTCTTTCGGACTGGTTACGCCGCCAAAAAGATTAGACAAATAGTTAAAATCTAGTTAAGTTTATAACCAACACCGATAATTTAATACATCAATTATCGGTGTTTTTATTATTAAATTCTATTTTAGTGATTTTTTAGGATTGACATTCCAAGTTGGGATCGTTGGACGTAATACAATAGATACTAGTAACTATAAACAACTCCAAACAATGTTGAGGTTATAGTAGCACTCGAGACATCATTAAATTTTTGATACTCAGCTCTTAAAGAAAAATTCTCAACCAAGCTTATTTGCAGCCCAAAACCAGCACTCACTGTAGTACCCGATTCACTCTCAATATCAACGCCCAGTATAACTCCCGTAACGTGCCAATAAGTGAATCCAATTTTTCCAAAAAGATCCATTTTTTCTGTTAACGAGAAAAAACCTATAGCTGCAAAATCAATAACACTACCTTCCACTTTGAGAAACGGTTGACCACTTACTTTAAAATCACCTAAATTTATATAAGCCCATTCTAGTCCTAAATTTTCATTTCTAGCACCAGCATATATTTTATAGCTTGATGCATGATCATAACCATTAAAGTCTAATACCGAACTACCTCGAGATAAGCCAAAATAACTTTCAGCTAATACCCCATTACTCGTTAACAGCAACACAATTGACACGAGGATTGTTCTTATACTATTTTTTATTTTTGTTTTATTTGTTGTTATCATTATCTATCCCTGAAATGCCAAAAATATAATTTATCTTCTGACAACGTCAATATTAAAGCCAGAATTATAATCTATTTAATTAGCAGTAAGCATAATAAAATTAAAAATCCTGATAAACTAGGGTAATAATCGTTGATACATATTGAAACAAACATAGCCAAGAAAATAATTAGTTATAAAATGGCATAATATTAATGTTATAATCCAATATGTACTAACTACGGCTTTAAATTAAAAGGATTTTCAGTGTCAAATAACAGTATAAAAATTATAATAACACTATTTTTTCTTACCTTAAGTACAAACGCACTCTCAGCTAAATTTGTTTCTGAACTTAGTTTTCATACAGGTGGAGATGAACTCGCTAAAGCAACATTCGCCAATGGTGATACAAAGTCAATTAATGCAGGTGGTGGAATACAATTCGCAATTGGAACCAAAATTGAGCTTTCAAACAATACCTTCATTAAGGCGCTACTCGGATATAATTTTCACTCTGAGTCAATACCAAACGGTAGCGCCGAGTGGAAGTATGTCCCGATCAGTATTATGTATTTCAAAAAAACACGACAATGGCTCCTAGGATCAGGAGTAACCCAACACATAACACCCAACTTATCAGGCACTGGTGATATTAGTTTTTTGAGTATTGACTACAACGACGCACTGGGTTTTGTTATTGAAGCGGATTATCGCTCTAGCTCAAATGGCTATATCGGCTTAAGATACACTATGATTACCTATGTTAGTCAGTTTAACAACAAAGTGGAAGGCAACAGTATCGGACTGGTGATGGGCGGTTTTTACTAAAAAATCGAACAATCCAAAGTAGTTATGTGAATACCATTTTGTCGTTGATGATAAAAATCGTCATTCAATAAAAAGTCATGCTCAGTAAACCCGCTATCACTTTTTTATTTTCGTTAGTCTAGACTCTTGTTGCATCACAAATCATCAGTTTCATAATCAAACAATTCGTTACCAGGCTCTACTGTGCCCCAGCAATTATAAATTGCATTTAATATGTATCTTATGTATATTCTTACTTTAACATACATATTATATACATGTTTAAAAGTACGTCTTTACAAAAAATGGCAGACATCAGAAAGTGCCGTCCCTAACGACACACTAAATTATTTACTGGATCGAAATTATAAACAGCATAATAAAAAAAATTACGTTATGGTTTATCTATGCAATTAACACTTCATACTGATTTTGGCTTACGCACTCTAATATTTCTGTCACTGCAGGATGATGGTCAACGTATAACTATCTCGGATATCGCTGAACATTTTAAGATTCCGCGTAATCATTTGGTTAAAGTGGTGCACCAATTGGGTAAATTAAATTATATTACGACCACTAGAGGTAAGAACGGAGGAATTCGGCTCGCCCAGGCAGCCGATAAAATTACAGTTGGCAATGTCGTGAGGCATCTTGAGGCAAGATTGGATATTGTTGATTGCAATTCACCATCACCGTGTCCGATTACACCCAATTGCAAATTAAAAACTATTTTAAAACAAGCCTGTGATTCGTTTCTAACAACACTTGATCACTATACCATTGCCGATTTACAACAAGAAAGCAATCAACTTAAAACCTTATTACACTGGCCTGTTTAAGTTTTTTTATAACTCCTATAAAAAATTACCCGCACCACTATCATAGTGCGGGTAATCGTCCTTAATTTTATTTACAGTTTAAGCACTCGTTCTAATTACCTGCAGCAGGAGGTCCTTGAGGTCCTTGAGGTCCTTGAGGTCCTTGAGGTCCTGCTGGTCCTGCTGGTCCCATTGGTCCATCAGCACCGTCTTTTCCGGGCGCACCATCAGCACCGTTCAAGCCATTTGCACCGTCTTTTCCGGGCGCACCATCAGCACCGTTCAAGCCATTAGCACCGTCTTTTCCGGGTGCACCATCAGCACCGTTCAAGCCATTAGCACCGTCTTTTCCGGGTGCACCATCAG
>CAYQUC010000084.1:8402-14666 GCA_964420605.1 uncultured Thioalkalispiraceae bacterium
CATCAGCACCGTTCAAGCCATTAGCACCGTCTTTTCCGGGTGCACCATCAGCACCATTCAAGCCATTAGCACCGTCTTTTCCAGGCGCACCATCAGCACCATTCAAGCCATTAGCACCGTCTTTTCCAGGCGCACCAGCTGGACCTTGTGGGCCCGGTGTACCCATACCGTTACCGTTGTTATTTGTTAGTGTTACTTCAAATCGATCTTGATTCGAATCACCCTTATTACTCATCACAAAAACACGGTAATGCCCAGGTACAATACCTGGAGGTAGAAATGCTGTTATTGATGTATTAGTCCAACTCTCAACAACAACTTCGTATTTTCCAAACAAAACTTTTTTATTATTACCATCATGCTCACTATCATCATGATGTTCATCATCATCTTTGCCCTCATGATCACTGTCATCATCATCGTTGTCTTTACCATCGTGGTCGCTATCGTCATCATGATCGTCGTTATCTTTACCTTCATGCTCACTATCATCATCATGATCGTCGTTGTCTTTACCTTCATGGTCACTATCGTCATCATGATCGTCGTTATCTTTACCATCATGGTCACTATCGTCATCTCCGTTACGAGATAACAAATTATAACCATTGATGATCATGTAACCTGTATCAAGATTAGTATCAATATGATAAATATATAAATCAGCATCATATTCATTTTCTTCACTGGCAATCACATTTCCGGAAAAAACAGAATTAAAAGTGAAAGCGAGAAAAAAGATTCCTATGACTCGTAAAGTTAGTACTTTTCTATTTATTAATCTCATACACTACCTCTCTGTTTGGCTTATCAAAATATCGGTTGAGAAATGAGATTCTTTAAGCTTATTTATAAAGTTTGCGACTAAAATATAAATTATATATTTTTTAAACTTCACTAAAGACTTGTAAAAATAGTAATATCGAATTCGTTTTTTTTTTTTTTTAAAAACAGATAATTAAACATCCGTTTATTTCTAAAAATTTATTCATATCATAAATCAACTCAACAAGATTAATGTCAAGTATTACAAAACAATCAGTCGACATTTGTATTTTAACTTGAAGTAAGTACTAACTTTTGTTATGAATGAGGCCTACCTTTAAGTCATTCGCTTGATATATTATTTTCCCATTGTGTAACACCAAACCATCGGCAATGGCTAATGACATAGGTCGGGTAAAAATTCGTTTAATATGCAACTGATACTCTATCGATTTAGCATTCGGAAATATTTGCCCCGTAAATTTAACGTTACCGACACCTAATGCACGTCCCTTGCCAGGTAGTCCTGACCACGCTAAAAAAACACCTAATAATTGCCATAAAGCATCAAGTCCCAAACACCCTGGCATCACAGGATCCCCTTTAAAATGACAATCAAAAAACCAATGATCTGGTTTAATCTTTAAATTTGCATTCAATAAACCCTTATCATAATTTCCGTCACAACTAGAAATATTACTTATAGCATCAATCATCAACATATAAGAATTTGGTAATTGAGCATTACCCACACCAAAAAAATTACCGTTAGACATCATCACTATTTGCTCATTTGTATACTGCATGTGAACCCCCGTTATAAAAAGTGATGCAGTATCTCGTATTATGAGCTTTAGCTATTGTAAAAATCGGACATAAAACGTTTTTGAAACAAATTCGGACTTGTTAACATCCGTTTTTTATAATCGCGAAGTAAATGCGATTGATCAAAAAAACCAAATTGAAACGCAGTATTCAATGAATCACTTGATTCGGTATAAAGTTGCTTGCAAACTTGTTGAAGGCGGATAATCTGAATAAATAATTTAGTACTTAACCCAGTATTAAATCGAAACAGACGATTAAGATGTCGACTACTCCACCCGACTACCGTAGCCAATTGACTTACTTTAATGCCACCATGAGATTGATATATCAAAGATAACGCATGGTCAAATGCTGACATTGGCTGCGGCCTAAAGTTTTTTAACAACCACTGTTCACAAAGATCAGAACGTTGTAAAAAACTTGAGTTTTGGTATAAGATGTT
This sequence comes from uncultured Thioalkalispiraceae bacterium, assembly GCA_964420605.1. Lineage (GTDB taxonomy): Bacteria > Pseudomonadota > Gammaproteobacteria > UBA6429 > Thiohalophilaceae > CAYQUC01. Next base: position 10,438 of record CAYQUC010000084.1, read on the forward strand.
ATGAAGCTCAGCAAAACATTGGCATGGAAAGAATTGATTGTTAACATATTGATTGGTTATTTCAGCTACATTTAAATCAAAAAAATGTCGTAATGCAGCAGGATAGAATCGAATACCAAAATATTCTCCAGCTTGCGGCAAGTACAAATCACGTGCTTGTAATTGTGCACCACCAATAATTGAACCAGTATCTGAAATAAAAATGGCCTGGCTCGCATCGGGTATTACTGGATAAGCTGTTGCTCTATCGGTTCTAATTTGAAGATAAGAGTGAACAACTCCCTGTAGGGTTTCGCAGGAATTAGTTTGTTGCAGAGAAAGACCAAAGTGGCTCAATCCAGTTGAACTCAAAATCGGTTGAAAAGAAGTGTATAAATTTTTCATTGATAGTAATATTGCATATATTAACGCCATTATAACCATTAGTTATATAGTTCTAGATTTTAACTATTCGTAAGTGACCATTCAAATTTTTAACTAAGTATAAATAACTAATTTATACTATTTTAAATACTATTAATTTGTCTAACACAAATTAATGCTCTATAAACTGCAATTGTATGACTATAAATATTCACTCAATATCGATTATATCACACTAAACAATCACTGTTCGTTGAGTTCCTAGAGAATTATAAGCTAGAATTACTGTATCTAATATATAAATAAAATTACAATTTCCCCGACAACAATTTAAGCTTTAACCATTAGTTGAATTTAGGAGAAGACACTTGAGCCAATCTGATTTAACAATTAGCAAAGCAAAACACTCCATAGGTGATTTAGTACATCATGTGTTGTTTGATTATCGTGGTGTTATTATTGACATCGATCCTAATTTCCAATTAACTGAACAATGGTATGACACCGTTGCCCATAGCAAACCTCCCAAAAATGAACCGTGGTATCATGTTTTAGTACACAACACTATTAATGCAACGTATGTGGCAGAACAAAATTTAGAAGCAGATCCCAGCGGTACCGAAATTAATCATCCAATGATAGCTACATATTTCTCTGAACTACGAAACGGACACTATATTAATAATCAAAAATTAAATTAGTGATTATGAGATAAGTGTAAATTCTGTTTGTCACAACACAACTCTCATACTTACTGTATTTCACACTGTAGATTTGATATGTTTTTTTTGGTTAACATCAAAAAACAGTATCAATGCAATAGTATTATTTTTCAATACTAAGTGTAGCAAAAATTAATACCATGAATAAATTAGCTTTTAATATCAGTCGTTAGATTATATATTCTTTATTATTAAATTAATTAAATAACGTAATTAAAAATTTTCATTATGCTAATTCAAAGCTCTATTAAATATACTAGTATCATCATATTACTAACAATGGCATTTAGCTCAAATACACTATTAGCTAAAACTAAAACGAACCAAAACACAGTCGACTTTCAGTATATAAAAGAGTATGCCAATCTATCTGATGCAGCATACCATAGCTTAAAAAAACTTCGTCAAACGACATTACTAAAAGACTACAGCATCACCCAGCACAGTACGATTAAAGACATTGGACTGTCTTATTTTTTAATAAGTAATGCCAAAACCAAGACACACGTTATTGCGATACGTGGTACCTCCAATATTGAGAATACAATTCTGGATATATCATTAAAATTAAAATTTAATAAGCACACCGGCTTGCGCTTACACAGTGGTTTCTTGCAAGCAGCACAAGCCATATATACCGAACTTAAACCAGCAATTAGACCCAGCTACACCATTAATACCACCGGTCATAGTTTAGGTGGTGCGGTCGCTGTAGTATTAGCAATGTACTTTGATAGTGACAATAAAAAAATAGGTCAAGTCATTACTTTTGGTCAACCAAAAGTAACCAACATTGCCGGTGCGTACAAATTTAAACACTTAAATATTAAACGCGTCGTTACCCAAAAAGATCCTGTACCAGTTATACCCTTAATTGATCCCATGGATATAAACGATCTTGATATTTATTGGCACCAAGGTACTGAAATATTACTATTATCGGGTAGTGAGTACGCGGTGTTAGAAGGTCTTAGTAGCATGTTACGCGCGACAAAGTTTACCCAGGAACCTTTTACTGAAAACAATTTTAAAAACCACAAAATGAGTCAATATTTACTCAAACTAAGTAAAAGGATACCATCTGCTAAATTAGTTCCTTTTTCAAATAATTTTAACCTATTTAATCTATTCAGTGATGAACAGTAACTGTTAAATCAATGGCTTATACATCATCTTAGACGCTTAAAGATGACATTCATTTGATAGAATTTAATCCCCATGTAGCTTATAATGCCAAGGTCTTGTAAGTTTTATCTTTTATGTATTTAGGAAAATGTAATTCATGTTAAACGGTATTCTAGATTTATCTTGGTGGCATTATATTATTGTCACATTAATTTTAACGCACATCACGATAGCTTCAGTCACGTTATTTTTACATCGCTCTCAAACTCATCGAGCAGTTGAGCTGCATCCAATCATAAGCCATTTCTTTCGGTTCTGGTTGTGGCTAACAACAAGTATTGTCACCAAAGAGTGGGTAGCAATACACCGCAAACACCATGCAAAATGTGAAACTAAAGACGATCCGCATAGTCCGATAATCCACGGTATTAAAAAAGTATTATGGCAAGGTGCCGAACTATATCGAATTGAAGCATGCAAGCAAGAAACATTAGACAATTATGGCCATAACACACCAAATGATTGGCTCGAACGTAATATTTACTCACATCGTTTCTTTAAAAAAGTGGGAATTGTCGCAATGTTTATTATCGACATCGTTTTGTTTGGTCCCATTGGTATCACCATTTGGGCAGTGCAAATGGCATGGATACCATTTACAGCCGCAGGTTTAATAAACGGCGCTGGTCACTACTATGGCTATCGTAATTTTGAAGTCAGTAATGCCGCAACTAATTTTATGCCACTGGGGATACTTATCGGTGGCGAAGAACACCATAATAACCACCACGCTTTTGCGAGCTCAGCCAAGTTTTCAGTGAAATGGTTCGAATTTGATATAGGTTGGATGTACATCAAAATTCTATCGGTTTTTGGTCTTTGTAAAGTTAAAAAACTCGGACCAAAACCACGAATTGATCACACAAAGCCTTCAATTGATATTGACACGGTCATGGCCTTAGTTACAAATCGATTTCAGTTGATGGCCAATTATGCCGCACAAGTAATGAAACGGGTATGCGATGATGAAGTGCGAAAAACCGAAGATGGCTCATTACGGTTGCAAATTAAACGTGTTCGAAAACTAATGACCCGCGATGACACACTCATTGATGAAACCAGTCGACATAACCTTGAAACGACATTATCAAACAATAAAACTTTGGATACGGTTTACGAATTTAAGAAAAGCTTGCACGATATCTGGCACAAAACAACCGAATCTCAAGAACAGCGCTTAGCGGCTATTATTGAATGGTGTCATCAAGCCGAAGCAACTGGAATTAAAGCTTTGCAAGATTTTGCAAATAGTTTAAAAGGCTACTCCATGGCACATTCAGCCGTGTAATTACTGGAAAATATTAAGAAAAATAAACGTAAAACATTAACGTTTATTTTTCTTTTATGTTTTATTCATATTATTGTAGCAAACTGCCATTTAAATTATTGTTTACTCAACCACTCTTCCTTAAGTTGTTTATTTTTTTTAGCAACTTCAGCATTCAACCAATCAGAAACAAAATCCGTACCTGATCTATCATCACCATCATTGATAGCGACCTGTACACCATTTCGATCAAATACAATAATGAAGGGCACAAATTTAATATTTAAAATTTCATCTAAACTTCTTGCCTGGTAACTAACAACACTACTACTAACCACTGGTGTCACGGCTATATCAGGACGTAAAGCAAGGAGTTTGCCTATATTACGGTTCATAATTTTACAACCATTACAACTGGGCTTATAAATATGAATAATGTTAATAAGCCCTGATACCGCTAAATCAGACATTTCGACAACCTTGCCACGCTCTGGTGTGTATTCCTTAACACCACTATCCTCTGTAACTACTGTCGGATAATCAACATTCATGAATCGATCGATAACGGTTTCTCTAGTAACAAAAAAATAAATAGCCGTCGCAATAGTTACAAATATAATTAGTGATTTCATTTTATTATTGCCATTATTTTTAATAACTCGCGACTTAACTATTTATTTATTTATATTCTA
>CAYQUC010000085.1:0-14563 GCA_964420605.1 uncultured Thioalkalispiraceae bacterium
ATCGTTGGATACACTTATAGCTGTATTAAACCTCGACACAAATTATTTTACGGGAACCCAGTGTGCTAATATTGGTGATGAGTGTAATGATTTGCTCAATAGCATTTTTCAAGAAGGTTTATTTAACCATGAACAAAACCAAGGCAGTCAACCTAGCGATTGGCGCTCAACTGCACTGGCAACGCCAAACTATTTAACTTCGGTTTATCCTAATGGCGCAGACTGGTTCGGAGCTTTTGACTATAGTTTTACTCCTTCATTAAATTAAAATCGTTCATTGTAAACTGCAAAAACCAGCATTAATAACTAATGCTGGTTTTTTGTTTTTCAATATCAAGTACTATAATTTTAATTAAAAGTAAACAAGTTAAAGTACGGCCTTTATATTTTTACTATTGTCACTTAAAGGCGTTATTAGTTTACATCCTTGCCAAAAATACGTAATACATCAATTGGGATTATATCCAATGCCTTAACGTGTGTTTTTGTTAAATACACGCGTGGTGCCATGTCATCTTCATAGGCTTCTAGCCATCGTGCGGCACACAGACACCAAGTATTACCGGGTTTGACTCCATCAAAACCGTGTTCAGGAATGGGGGTTGATAAATCATTGCCTTTAAAACGGGAATATTCCAAAAATTCTTTGGTCATCTCGACGCAAACGGTGTGAGAACCTAAATCTTGCTCGCAGGTGTTACAGTGATCGTCTCGATAAAATCCGGTAATAATGTCATTACCACATGGGATTAACGGTTCACCAAAAATATTAACTGACTCATCCATATTTGGATCGGTATCACTCATAAACGCCCTTAATTTGTCTTTATACAGCATTGATCTGCTCATTATATAATCAATAATACCCGTGAGCATGGCATTACACTAAGATACTGACAGTAACATATTGAGCACTACTTGATTTAGTGATAGTGTTAAACGTGATAATTAGGTTAAATTTATTTTATTCAAACAGGGAGGTCTTTCATGGCTGTAAATCACGTATATAAAATCGATAAGGGATATGAAAAAGGCGTTTTAGATAAGCTTTTTCAGAATGGAAAATTAAGTAATTGTACTTTAATTGGTGATGCTGCTGGTGCAATGAGCGCACGAGAATATATTGCTAAAGGCGAACCACGCGTCAAAATTTTAGAATTCAAAAAGGCTACTTACATTAAAAGTGAAGCTGAAATTAAGGCCTCTAATCTTTCAAAAGTAAGAAGTATTGGCGATTAATGGCGATCCGATACCACAGAAATACTGTTATGCAGTCGACAATGTTGATTGCATAACACCTACGTTAACTTCACTTTAGAATTCCAGCTAACATTTGACACTACCGCAGTAAATTATTGTTTTATTTGTCATTTTCATTCAATTCGATTTATCAATAATACCAGTCTTATCGCAATGGCTTTTTAGTCATTTTATCAGCACTTCTGACTGTAAATATCTTATAACAAGTTCAAATATTTCAAAAACATAACTAAAGTTAATTGAATATGAGCCGAAACAATTTATGTTGCTTAGCATTCGTTTAAGTGCCACAAGTCAAGTGATGTTAAACAACTCTAAATATGATGTTCAATTTAAGATTTAAAGCAAAACGAGTCAATTGTAAAACACTATGTCAGTATCATTTTTTTACATATTTTTTATAAGGTTACAGAATCGGTATAGCGAGCTGCCGATTTAAACACAGTTAAAAGATTAGTCTTGCGAAGCTTCGAAAACAGATTTAAAAATACTATCAATCTAACTGCAATTATCACAAACAATTTAGGTGACAAAACATGACTATAAACAAAGTATTGGTCGTTGATGATTCTCCAGCACATCTTGAAAATTTAAAAAATATTGTAAGTAGTGCCGGATGCCGTGTTATCCAAGCATCATCAGGTACAGAAGCCGTTGCATTAACCAAAAAAGAAAAACCCGATTTGGTGTTAATGGATATCGTGATGGATGATTTAGATGGCTACGGTGCATGTCGTGAAATTATGGGTGATGATGATATCAAAAATACACCCGTGGTATTTGTTTCTACCAAAAAAAATCGTGCCGATAAATTATGGGCAGAAAAACAAGGTGCTCGCGGTCTCATTAGTAAACCCTATAAAGATGAAGAGATTCTTGATATTTTAAAGAAATATTAAGAACCGTACACTGTATTTTACAATGGCAATTTAAAACTATGGAACTAATGTTACCCAGTCAAGCATTGCATCAATTCTTTGTTGGTCATGAAGTTTTTAATAAGAATGACAACGCAGTTGTAGATCCTGACAGCATTAAAGTATCGTATCATGCATTTAACATTGGAAATATAAGCATCTTACTACCACAACACTCCATTAATGAAGTCATTGAAAAACTCTCTTCGTGTCAATTACCCAACACCAATGAGCTGTTATACGGCATGGCAAATTTACGGGGTAATATTATTCCAATATTCGATTTGCATGAAAATTTTGGCTTTGTTTCTATAAAAAAGCACAACCGAAAAATTTTAGTTATTGGTAAAGGTGTTGATGCTGCTGCCGTTTTAATTGATGAACTACCGATCAGCATTTCTATTTCTGAGCAAGACCGATGTTCACCAGTTTCAGCAATGCCTGAAGCCTTACAACCCTTCGTAACAGGAAGTTATCAAGTTACAGATACAATTTGGCTTAAGGTGGATTTATCTAATTTTTTTACTAACTTATCAGAATTTATTTAAGCCATACACTATCGGAGAAACACCAATGAAATTTTTACCGTATTTTGCAATAACATTGCTGCTATATCCTATTGTGGTTATCGCTGGAGATACTATTTCTGAATCAAAATTAAAAGTTAAAGTATTAACCGCGCGGCACATTGGTTTAAATCCGATGATTATCGATGCTGTCAATAGACAAAATAAGGATAAAATACCTTTAAGTCAAATAAAAAAATATGATGATAGATGGAAAAGTAGTAAACGACTTAATGCTTTTAAATTATCGTTACAAAATAGTGACGCTGGCTTGTATTTGAAATCCATTGTTGAAAAAAATCCTAATATCAATGAAGCTTTTTTAACGGATAATCAAGGTGCTAATGTTGCCAGCTATCCTGCAACCAGTGATTATTGGCAAGGCGATGAAGAAAAATGGCTAGCTTCTTTTAACAATGGCCAAGGTAAAGTATTTATTGGACCGGTGAAAGTGGATGAAAGCACTAAAATTGCTGCAGTACAAATTAGTGCACCAGTAATTGATTATTTGAATAACCGAAAAACTATCGGTGTTATTGTGATTGGCGTTACCGTTGACTACTTAAAGTCAAATTAAAAATAGACAATAAAACTTAACCACAGAAAACATTATTACTTTTACGCACCATTTATGGCAGGTATTATCATGATTAAAATGTTTAATTTTATATCCAGTATTTTTTTATTATCCGCACTTAGTCTTACAACTGTTCATGCTGTGCCCGGCGTAACTAATAGCACCATAACAATCGGCGGCGTTATGGATTTGGAAGGACGTTCTAAGGCATTAGGAACGGGCATGAGAGCTGGAATTATAGCAGCTATTCGGGGTAAAAAAGTCAAGGGAAAGAATATTAAATATATCACTTTAAACGATTCTTATAATCCAGAAAAATCCATTAGCGCTACAAAAGAATTAATCGAAAAAAATATTTTTTTAGTCATTGGTAATGTTGGTACGCCAACTGCAAAAGTAACATTACCCATCCTTGCAAATAATAAAATACCTGCTGTTGGTTTCTTTACCGGCGCTGGTTTACTACGTCCAGGTAAAGGTGACATTATTAATTATCGAGCCAGTTATGTTCAAGAGACTGCTTATGTCATAAACGCTGCACTTAAAGCCGGAGTTAAAACCAATCAAATCTGTGCTTATGTCCAAAATGATGCTTATGGTATGGCCGGTGTTACGGGAATTAAACGTGCTTTAAAAAATAAACGCGGTACTAAAAAAATTATTGCGCTGCTAAATCGAATTATTTCAATGCCAGGTAGCAACCCAAAACGTAACGGTATTGGTCCGGTTGGCGTTTATCAACGTAATACTTTTAGTGCGAGAGCTGGTTACTTGTCATTAAAAAACTGGGAAAAAATCACTAAAACTCCTTGCCGATTAGTGTTAACTGTTGGTGCCTATACTTCTGTCGCCGGATTTATTGGTTATGCCAATATGAAAAAAGAAAACTGGGTGTACAGTGCAGTTTCTTTTACCGGCGCAACTAACTTAAAAAATATATTATCAACCTATGGTGTGCATAATAAAATTATTGTGACTCAAGTTGTACCAGCATTAAACTCTAACCTTAAGATCGTACGTAATGCGCGTCAAATTTTAGGTAAAAACTTTGATTACATTACGTTAGAGGGTTTTTTAGTAGGTAAAATGATGTTAGCCATTATGAATAAAATTCCGGGGAAAAATATCACCCGTCAAGCATTTCTTACTGCTGCGAGAGATTCTAAGTTTGATATTGGTGGTTTCGAATTTGACTTTACCTCGGATAATCAAGCATCTGATTTAATAACACCCACTTATTTAAAAAATGGAAAATATCAAATAGTTCGTAATAAGGATTTTAGACGACTATTTGAGTAACCTGTCAATTCATACAATTGACAAACAGAGGACTTTATTATGTTTAGCAAAATGAAAATTGGGCATCGATTATTATTACTAATCTCTGCATTGACATTAGTTTTTTTCTCGACGGCTACCATTACATTGCTAGGATTAACTTCGGCATCAGAATCATCGGCTGAATTGAACGAGAAGGTGGCTGAAGGTGTATCACTAACTCAAATTGCATCGATTGTTCGATCCGGTTATGTTAAAGCATCATCCGATCTTTATCTCGGTAGTACGACGTGGAAAGATGCCATGAGCAAAATTAAACAAGGTAAACTCACTTTTAATGCAGCGTGGGAAAAACATCTGCTCAATCTTGATGCAAGTAACAAAGAATTAACAAAAGATCTGTTTAGTGAATCGGTTAATAACTTGACCGAAGGTTTCGATGCGCTGTTAGACATTGTTAAACAAGAAAATCGAGGCCTACTCACTCTATTTATGTTGAACGACTCTAATCCATTATCGGCACCATTCCTTAATGCGGTTGATGCGAGTCTTCATTTACAGCAAGAAATTGCAACTGAACTAATCGAACGTGCCAGCACAGAATCGAATCAATATCTTTTATTCAGTTTGATCATGGTTATTAGTGGGTTACTGGTTGCTATTATATTAGGTTTTTTGATTTACCGTTCAATCACAAATCCGATACACCAAATTGCAATGACTGTTACTGACCAAGCTAATGGCAATATGGATGCGCGGACTAATGTTCGTGGTGTTGATGAGCTTGGTAAGCTCGGTCTGGCATTTGATGCATTGCTCAATGAGCGTATGATCACTCTAGCCAATGCCGAAAAAGAAAATGAACAACTCAATGATTCTATTATTGAGTTATTAGAAGCAACAGCACAATTGAGTCAACGTGATTTAACCGTACGAGTACCAGTTGCGGAAGATGTGACTGGCCCGGTAGCTGACGCGATGAATATGATGGCATCAGAAACATCCCAAGTTTTAAAAACCATACATTCTATTTCAGAAGATGTTGAACAAGCTGCACAAATTGTTAACACCCAAGGACAACATGTAACTGAAGTTGCTGCAAAAGAACGATTGATTGTGGAAGCCACTATGGTGAAACTAGAAAAAGCATCCAATACCATGAATCAAATCGCCAAGCTCGCACAAAATTGTAATGTCATTGCGGTTAAAGCATCTGCTTCGACATCGGAGGCGTTAACTTCGGTAACCAATACCACCGAGGGCATGAATGATATTCGTGAAACTATTTCTGAAACTGAAAAACGAATCAAACGACTTGGTGAACGTTCACAAGAAATTAATGGTGTTGTTAGTATTATTAATAACATTGCTGAACGTACTCATGTACTTGCTCTTAATGCCAGTATGCAAGCGGCGGCAGCGGGTGAAGCCGGTCGTGGTTTTGCAGTTGTAGCCGACGAAGTGCAACGCTTGGCTGAAGCATCACGTCAGTCAACTGCTGAAATTCAATTATTGGTTAGTAATATTCAAACCGAAACAGCTGAAACCATGGCGACCATGAATAAAACTATCTCGCAAGTGATCGATGGTACTAATTTAGCACAACGTTCGGGTGAACAAATGCAGGACACACAAAAGACTACTCAAGATTTGGCCATTGCCGTTGATAAGATCGCGCAACATTCCTTAGCACAGGCAAAACTAAGTAATGCACTTCGATCGCAAGTGACTGAAATTGTCGGCAGTACCAAAGAAACCTCGGATGAACTTGTGGAACAAGCTAAACATACTGCGGATTTAGTTGAGTTCTCTGATCAATTACTTAAATCCGTTCGAATTTTTAAACTACCAGCATAATTTTTAAATCACTTAGCGTTTATAAAAATAAAATACAATGAATGAGACACCAGCAATAGACACCCAAGTCATTAGTGACATTGTGCTCAATGCACAACAAGCGATGTCGGATTTGCTAAATCCATTATTTGAGTCTAATAATAACCCAGATAATGTTCCACCTGATTTTTCTAGTATTCAAAATAATATTTTAGTTCAATTCGAAAACATTGGTATGATGGCTGAGATGTCGGGTTTAAATGGACTCACTGCCGTTTGTGTTCAATACCAAACGCAATTAACCACCTTGCCATTAACAAACTCAATGGATGCTCTGAGCATTCAATCATATCTGGATATTTGTTTGCTCAATATTCTTAACTACCTACAAGACTGGCAATCAGCTGAAGGTGTTGAAGAGTTGCTAAATAGCTTGCCCGACACAACAGAACAAGACAGTATCCGTGCTTTGTTACAACACGATAGTGATAGTAGTGGTCCTGCTTTAACTGAATTGGACGATACTCTTGATGCCGAACTAGACGAAGTTCTTGACGCTGAACTAGACGAAGTTCTTGACGCTGAACTAGACGAAGTTCTTGACGATGATCTTGAAACTTTATTTGATAATAAAAACGACGACGCTGATGATGATTTATTGGATATTGATTCAATTTTTGCAGAGGATGCTAACAGCGGTATATCACTCGATAGCGCAGAAGGTATCATGGCGTTGTTTTGCCATGAGCTTGATGAGTTACAGCCACAAATTTCCACCCTTTCTCAAAAAATAATTAATATCGACAATAATAGCCAGGCAGCAGAAGAAGCTTTGAGCCAATATCGTGCGATGATTTATCGAATACGCAACTCCTGTGATGAATTAGCTTTGTCTGGTTTAGTGAAAATTTTTGACTTTGTTTTAGTTAATGTTAATTTAGTCACCACACTCAATAATGAAGCACGTGCAAAAGCACAATTTTTATTGGCTGACTGGCCACAAGTGGTCATTAATCATTTACAAGCACCCGCTGACAATGCCTTGTGTTTGGCTGTGGTCGATTATTTGGAAGACCAAGCATGGCCTGAACCATTAAATTACAGTGAGATACGTGATCTCATTGATGGCTTAACGAAAGAACTGGAATTAACCGGTGATTTTGAAGTTGAGGCGCGTAAAGTTGAGGCACTTGCTGAAGATGTTAAACTCGACATTTCTGAAGATACTAATCAACAATTACTTGATGCATTTTTTGCAGAGTGTCCTGGTTATGCTGAAGATCTAACCTCACGTATTGCCAACATCGTCAACGGTGATGAGATAGTTGATAATACCAAGGCGGCTCAACGAATTTCTCACTCAATTAAAGGTTCGGCTAATTTAATTGGTAGCAAGGGGATTGCCAGTCTGGCACATCACCTTGAAGATATTTTTGAATATTTTGCAAAATTGGCGATTGCGCCACCCAAAGCCTTAGCTTATACCATGACTGAAGCAGCGGACACCATTGAAGTGATGATTGAATCATTGCAGGGATTCTCTGCTGCCCCAGATGACGCACAGCGAATCTTACAGGATGTGCTTAATTGGGCTAATCGTATGGATCAGGGAAATATTACTGATGATAATAATGATATCAGTGAATCTAATATAGTAACAACGACTATCGAATCAGATGCAATTTTGGCCGAAAAAAAATCAGACGACATTTCTAAAGCGGATAATGATGTCCCAGCTACGGAAACAACACCGCCAGTACAAGCTGATCTCATTCGCGTTCCGCGCGAAACGATGGATCAAATATTTAATTTAATTGGTGAAACGTCAATTGCGATCGCACAAGTACAAGAACACTTAAAACGAATGCATCAACGCGGTAATGACATGCAGGTGCATGAAAAAAATCTACAGTCACGCCGTTTCGAATTGGAAAATCTAGTTAGTGTACGCAGTCTAGCTGCGACTCAAAAAAAATTAAGTGTGGTCGCCGGCAGTCAACAATTTGATTCACTTGAGATGGATCAATACGATGAATATTACGGTGCAACCCACAGTTTTATCGAAGCAGTATCCGACTCTCGAGAATCTAATCTTGATGTGATGTCGCATATAATTGATCTTGAAGGTTTGTTTTTGCAACAACAACGCCTTAACCGCTCATTAGAAAATATTGTAACAACGTCAAGAATGGTACCGGTGAAAACAATTGTGGCGCGCTTGCAACGTGCAGTGCGACAGGCCTGCCGTGCTACAGGAAAACAAGCGGAACTTGATATTATCGGTGATCAACTGTTAATGGACGGTGATGTTTTAAATCAACTTGCTGATCCTTTGATGCATCTTTTACGAAATGCTATTGACCACGGTATTGAAACATCGGACGAACGACAGGATAAAGGTAAACCCGCTAGTGGTAAAATTACCTTACGATTTTTTCAAGAAGGTAATAGCATTAAAGTCAATTGCAGTGATGATGGTGCTGGTTTGGATTATGAAACTATCCGTTGGATCGCAATGGAGAAAAATTTAATTGACCCACAAGAAAATATTGATAATGCCTCGCTCGCTCGGGTTATTCTCAATTCTGGTTTTTCTACTCGAGAAAAGGCCACACAAATTTCTGGCCGTGGTGTGGGTATGGACGTTGTGTATACTGCTGTTCTTAAACTCAAGGGCGCTATTGAGATAACGGACAACCTACCTAGTGGTACTGTGTTCAATTTACGCCTGCCTATTACTCTTCTCACTAGCCATTCTATTTTAGTTCAAATCGAGGACAATCGTTTTGCAATTCCCACTGCAATGTTGGATCAAATACTGCCACCTGGAACAGGGAAATTTCAAAGACTCGACGGTGAGAAAACATTTCAGCACGGTAAAAACATTTATCCAATTAAGTCTCTGAGCCAAATGCTTGGCATAGAAGAAAGTGACCCAATTAATAATAACAATCATAGCATTGTATTATTGGTGCACTTTAATTCTAAGATTATTGCTGTTACGGTCGAGCGCATTTTATCTAACTATGATTTAGTCGTTAAAAGTATGGGCAGTTATATAAAACATGTTTCTGGTATTGCAGGCATTGCTCTACTCGGTGATGGTGGCGTTGTCCCCGTGCTGGATATGGTTGAGTTAATAGGATCGCAAAAATCGGCTAAACAATTTCAACGGTCTAGTCGACATGAGGCTGTTCAAAAAATACAGTTATCAAAAGTATTAATTGTTGATGATTCGTTGAGTGTTCGAAAATCATTATCGCAATTGGTACAAGATGCCGGCTATGAACCACTATTGGCCCACGATGGTCTTGAAGCATTAGAGATAATGAAAAAGATAAAACCCGACCTGGTTTTAACCGATTTGGAAATGCCTAGAATGACGGGTTTGGAACTCACTAGCCACATACGTGCCAATTCGGGCAATGCAAAATTACCCATATTTATGATTACGTCGCGCACCATGGCAAAACACCAGGAGCAAGCACAAAAAGCCGGAGTCGATGAATATATTACTAAACCATTCTCGGAAGATGAGTTAATCAGTAAATTAGGGCAGGCGATAAATGGATAGTTTAGTCAATAACACTGTTCAAAATCGTCAACTTACTTTACTGCAAATTGACGATATAACATTAGGCTTTGCGCACGAATCTGTATTAACAATTGAAGATTTAAGTGAGGTCAATAGCCGTCGCGGTTCCATAAAATCATCCGGTACACTGATGCATGACGGAACAGAGTTACCCATTTATACCTTTAATGATGAATTAACCTTACTCGATGAGCCAACAGCGAATAATCGGTTTTGTATCGCCATTAATCACTCAGATAATACTGAATTATTTGCAATTATGTGTGATGCCATTGGACAATACGATATTGAAGGTGATACCAATATTAATGCAATGCCAGCCTTAAACCAGAATCCTAACTCGCCAATCACTGGACTGCTACGTAAGGACACTAAACTCATTTTGTTAACAACGGCCGAATCCATGCGGACTTATATCAACTCACAGGAGCTAGAATAATATGCCAGAGCTTGAGAACACAGCCTCTGCGTGGTTGCTACAAGCCGCTAACAATATCCAAGTTTGTATTGGCCTGCATCAAGCTACGGAGTATATTGAAGCACCGTCGTTACAAGCTGTCCCAATGGCACCGAGTTTTAGTAACTCAGTATTATTCTGGCGTAATGATATTATTCCAGTGATTGACATAAACCTACTCGCAGGCAATACCACGGCAATGAGTAATCAGTTTATAATGGTAGCGGCATATCAAACAAAAGATAACATGCCAGTTGAGCATGTGGCATTTAAGCTTGAAGCTGTGCCGTATAAAATAGTGGTAAATGATGACGATGCTTGTGAGCTACCGGAAAATTATCCTGAAGGCATTAAACCGTATGTGTTATCGCTATTTAAGCATGATAATACTGTCGCTAGCATACTCAATATCGCACAACTCAGTTTGGGTGAATTACACCGTACTTAGATTTTTATGGTTTTAAATCGAACCCATTTAGTTTAAAACGGTATTCATTTATTCATGGATAAACACTGACACTAAAATGAAATTGTTTTTTTAACTTTCACATAATCATTTTTATTTGAAAGAATTTTTTCATTTCGTTTTTCTAAAATTTCTTTTAATTTACTGTCTTGTGGCGGTTTGGTTAGATACAAATCACAACCCGATAACTTACCACGAACCTTATCAAACCGTGAGCTTTTACTCGTTAACATAACCACTTCTGCAACAGAATTTGCTTTTATCCATTTACACACTTTATAACCATCAACTCCCGGCATCATGACATCGAGAAACACAATATCGTACATATTGTCTTTAACTTTTCTGGCTGCTTCTTTTCCTGTTTCAGCAAAGCTCATTTCAATTCTATTTTTGCATAATAACGGTAGTTTATGTTCTAAATATTTATGGACAGCTATACTGTCATCAACAACTAGGATGTTGATTGATTCTGATATGATGTCATCATAAATATCGTGCGTTAAATCAGTCGTTGAGGTAATATTTTCAAGCTTGGCTAAAAAATTCTTAATATTAATTGGACGTTTAATAGAAATGATATCTTTAAATGTTTGCTCTTCATCAGAAATCATAATGGTATTGGCTGCATTTTTTGCACCGACCATCCGCCATTTTTCCATTGCGACTTTATCATCAGCATTAACCAACAACACATCCGAAAATTTATTTGGATCAAACTCTTTAAATTCGTAAATTGTCTGAACCCATTTAATTATCTTATAAAAACCTTTAATTAAAACAAGTTCCTGTGGTGGCATTCCGATATGCGACATAATTGCTTTTTGATTCGCCAATCTAGTATCCTCATTTAAACAGTCTATTTACTGTTGCTTAGTAGACTAATAACCACGATATTTTCAATTAAATAGATTACTTAATCGAATTTGACCCTTCTAATATAATAACGTCCAGGCTGAGTTTATCTTTAAATTAAAGTTATTTTTTATACATTTACTTTTTATATGTGATGCACTTCACGCTTATTTATAATTTAATTTACCCATAAAAAATAAATAATTCTTATATTGTGGGTATATAACCTGCTTACTTCGATCGGTTAGAAACACCGTAAGCAACATCCAATGGGCTAGTAATTGAAACACCCGGTTTATTTAAGACATGAGTATATATCATCGTTGTTGACACATCTGCATGCCCCAATAATTCTTGCACAGTTCGAATGTCAGAACCATTCTCCAGCAAATGCGTTGCAAAAGAATGTCGAAGTGTATGACACGATACCTTTTTATTGATACCCGAAATGGCTGTAGATTTCTTAATACGCTTTTGTAACACTGTTTCGTTAACATGGTGTCGCCGGGTAATTTTAGTTCGCGGATCCGTAGAAATATTTAAAGATGGAAACACATATTGCCACTTAAGTTCTTTTTCTGCATTAGGATATTTACGCGCTAATGCATCAGGAATATAAACGTTACCATAACCTTCGGCTAAATCACCACTATGTAAATTACGTACAGAGTCAATTTGTAACTTCAATTCGGTAATAATTTTATTCGGTATTGGGACAACCCGATCTTTATTACCCTTGGCTTGACGAACCAAAATTTGGCTATAGTCAAAATCAACATCCAATATTCGCAAACGAACACATTCCATCAAACGTAAGCCACAACCATACAACAAATCAGCCATAAGACGTTGTTTGTTACCATCAATATTGTCCAGTAATAAAATTATTTCTTTTTGTGACAATACGACAGGTAGACGTTTAGGTTTTTTAGAACGATGAAAAACTAACGCATCAACAAATTCAATTTTTAAAATACGTTTGTAGAAAAAATTTAATGCATTTAAAGCCTGAGATTGAGTACTCGAAGAAACCTTACGTGTGACTACAAGGTAATTTAAATAATTTGAAATATCAGTATCCGTAAGTTTTGCAGGATCCTGCATATCACTAAAAACAATAAACCGAACAACCCACGAAACATAGGCTTGTTCGGTTCTAATAGAATAATGTTTTGCACGAATAACATTTATTAACTCAGTAATATGAGAAGGATACCGTCCAAACACGACTTTATACGCAGACTCATCATTTTTCATCGCGTCAGAAAAAACTAAATCAATATCTGTTTTATCCGATTTATCAAAAGACTGGTAATCACGACTAACCGTTGGATGTGAA
Organism: uncultured Thioalkalispiraceae bacterium; assembly: GCA_964420605.1. Lineage (GTDB taxonomy): Bacteria > Pseudomonadota > Gammaproteobacteria > UBA6429 > Thiohalophilaceae > CAYQUC01. The sequence goes on from CAYQUC010000085.1 coordinate 13,147, forward strand.
TTAGGAAGTGTTTGAGCAAAATCTAACCAATCATCCCAAGGAAAATTTGCATTCCAAGGAACACTAACCATATCATTAAACAAAATTTTTATTGAAACAACCAACTGTTGAAATTGCCAATCAAGCAAAAACTTACTACGGCCTTTATAGTTTAGATAATCGATTACATTTTGAGCTGAATGATTGCTGAGTTTAATACCACTATACCATTTAATGTATTTTTCAGCATTTTTCACATGCCAGTGCTCAGCGGACTCCCGAATACCATAACGCCTAATAACAATAATGTATTTTTCCCAAAACCGAGAAATTGATCCTGTATCCATAATGCTACTCCTTTAGCTAAATAACTCGCAGTAAGAACCCATGCCTGCTAATATTATGGTAAAAATTAATTGAAATTACAAATTATTAGACCGCTCCCGTCTATTCTTTTACTAGTTTGGTATAGCCTAACTGAGTGTTATGTGAAAAATAAATAGATTATAGGTGTTTTATGACTGATTTCGATGAAGAAGAATTAAAAAAAAACTAAAGAAAATAAAAGATGAATTTCAAGACCATGATATTAATTTTGGTGGTCAAATTCTAAAATATGTTTTATGGGCTGTGGCTATTTTCGCATCAATTGGATTAAGTCGATTTGTAGGAGATTATTTTTTTTAATAATAGAATTAGGTGTCTAAAATGTGGGAAAGTGGTGATTCAGAAACAACAAAAATTGGTTATATAAATAGAAATAATCAATTAAACTGTGGCCATAGAGGTATTTTTGGTAGTGATCACAATCAATATGCTTATAAATTAATATGCCAAAAATGTAATTTTGAGTACGGTGCAAACGGTACAGATATATTTCAAAGAAAATGTCCTCAATGTCAAGATGGTACAGATGGAGTTGAGTTTTAAATTATCTTATCACATAACAAATCGTTCAAGCGGGATTCTGATAACACGCACCTTTTTTGCAAAAGACGCAAAAAAAACCGCCTGTTACCAGAACCCCTTAACTCTGCGTTGAGGCTGTAGAAAAAGGTCTGATTTTTAAATTTTTTTATTAGAGAATCCCTAAGCATTTAAAATATATTTATTGGTGGTTTTGTTAAAAGATACTAAAAATACTCGCATATAGGTTTATATGAAAGCATGATTAAATTTTACTACCGTATAGAGAAAAAACAAATATTTAAAAATATTGGAAAAAAGGTGCTTCTCGACCTTTTTCTACAGCCTCGTTATGCGTAAAAAATAAAAAGTATGAACGACAAAATTGAAACAGTAACTATGTATAGGCCTACAGGGCCTCATGAACTTAAATTGGTTGAAGAAAGTGACTTTAAGCGTTGGCCTCCAAGGCTACCTGAACAACCAATTTTTTATCCTGTAACAAATGAAAAATATGCGAAAGAAATTGCTA